>JADFRO010000097.1 GCA_022561255.1 Planctomycetota bacterium
TTCGATGGCGTTCTGGACGATGTTACGCAAGACAGTCGAAAGCTGTACCCGAGGCACGGCAAGGATGGGGAGCGTCTCGACGTTCATCTCAAATACGATTCCCGACGTGCCGATCATAGCCTCCGTTTCATGCGCCAGCTCGTTGAGCACCTCGGTTAGATCGCTCAGGTCGTCGGGCCTGGGCCCATCCTCGGCAAACGCGAGCAGGCCGTTGACCATCGCCGTGGCGCGCATGATCGCACGGTTGGCCTGGTCCAACACCCGTTTGGTTAGTGCTGGATCGTAGTCGGACGCGGCCGCGTAATCGATTCCGGTCACGACGCCGCCGAGAATGTTGTTGAAGTGATGGGCGATGGCGCCAGCCATTTGCCCCAGCGATGCCATCTTGCGGCTTTCGAGCAGTTGCGTCTGCAAAGCGATGCGCCGGGTGATGTCGCGGATACAGATGGACGCACCGACGCACACGCCGGTTTCGGTCGTGACGGGCGCGACCGTTGCGATGAGTTCTTGTCGAAGGCCGGCAACGCTGCGATGATCAAACTCCAGGTCATCCGTTTCGCCCGTGTCGATCGCCCGCCGCATCATGCGCTCCGCCGATTCCTGCCGCTCTGGCGGAATGATCGTTATCGCCTTGGCGCCGATCATGCGCTCGCGGCTTGCGCCGAACATCCGCACAGCGGCCGCGTTGAACGTACGGATGTTGAGATCCACATCCGTAGCGATCAGCGCCACGCCGAGATGTTCGCACAAGTCCCGATAGTATGCCTCAGTGTGGTCGGGTGTGCTGCGGGTCGTCGTCATCATTTTCGCGTGACTACGAGCGCCGTTTCCGTGACGGTTGGGTTTGGAACGGTTGTGGCGTGATAAACAACAGCGTCTCGAACCGGTCGCCCCCCGATTGGCGAGTCAGGAACCGGTTGCCGATCAGGTATTCGTTCGCAGCATGCTCGCCAAGTCCGAGGACGAGAAACTCGCCGGGTCCGATGGTGATTGTCGTCGTGAGACTCTCGAAGATGTGCCGGTCAACCGCGGGCACCTCACGAATTCCGTCGCCGTGTCGTTCCCAGGTCATCATACCGAGATCGTGCCGCACCTCGAGACCAATGCGGACCTCGGTCCCGCCGTGGGTACCGGGGTGAAAGTTGTAATCGATGTTGAGGAGCTTATCGCCCGCGGGAAAGGTCTTGCCGGCCAGGCGGTTGTTGCGCCCATAGATAAAGATCGACTCGCTCTCTCCGATGGCCGCGAGTTGTATCGAAAACGGCTGTCCTTGCTGCGCGACCAAATGCTCCTTGCGCATTTCCACTTGAGGCGTGTCGAGGATCGCTCGAATCGCGGGCCAAGAGGCGTTCTTGCCGGCGCCGATGCGTAGTCCGTTCCGGGAAAGATAGGCAACGTGCTTCGCATCGACGCGTAGCTCATCGATGTGGTTCCACACCTTGCGCGCGTCGCGCACATCGTTTAGAGGAACGTCGACGCGAAGGATGTCGAACGACATGTGAACGACGCGAAGTGCTCGATCACTCGGTTGCGCCGTATTGGAACGCCGTGTATTGCTGCTTGATGTTGGGGTGGCGGATGCGTGGAGGTTACGCCGCGATACGGCGCCGAGAGACCACGGTGACGCCGGACTGCAACCGCCCGTCGCCGCCCATAGAGACGGAATCGCCAACAACAAGCACGTGCAATGCCTATGCCCATAACCCATGACCACAGGGCAGTTTACCGTCCTCGCAGGCCTGCGGTCAAGGTTTCGACCGAGCGGTGGCCGTTTGCCAGCCTCCACTCGGAACGGGCGGAACGGATCAGGTCGCTGATTCCTGCGACCAATCCTCTTCGCAGAGAAGGTAGTCCGTCTTGGTCATACCGAGTTGCAAGTACGTTGCCATCGCCCGCTGATTCTCGTTGTGCACGTAGAGTCGCAGGCCACAGACGTTGGGAAGCTTCTTCGCTTCTCCGCGGACATGCGCGTGAAGGGCGCGAAAAACGCCTTGGCGTCGGAACCGTGGGTCGACGTAGACGCTCTGAATCCACCAGAAAAGCGCGTTTCGCCAATCGCTCCACTCAACGGTGATCATCGTCTGGCCCGCAACGGTTCCGTCCACCTCGGCAACGTAATAGTGGGACGCCTCGTGATCGGCGAGCGCATGGCGGACGCCGGCCTCGACCGTCGCAGGGGCAAGGGTCTTCCCTTCGGTCTCGAGCGCCATGGCCATGTTGAAGGCGGAGATCGCGTCCGCATCGTCGACCGTCGCCGAGCGTATCAGGATGGTCGGGCGGGTCATGACTTCTGAGCCTCGCCGGCCCTGTCGGTGCAGGCCTGATCGGCCGCGCGGTACCGTGGTGCGATGTCGACAAAGGGTCTACCGAGCAACTTTTTGAGAAGAATGACCTCGCCCATGTCATTGCCCTCGATGCGATGGCCCGCCCATTGGAAGGCGTAACTAACGATGAGCAGGCCGGCCGGCCTCCACCACAACGCCCATACGCCGTCAACACACTGGACCACTGCGAGAACACCGGCGATCGGCAGAAGGGGGATGGACAGCGCGTGCATCGCTCGCGATGCGGGATGCTGGTGTCGCGCGAGCCAATTGTCCAACCACCTCGGCATGGAGGCATGCTAATAGGCGCGCGGACGGGCGACAACCGCGCGTATGGGTCTCGCGTCGTGCGCTGTCATAATGGCACTTCGCCGCGTCGCTCATACGCGGGCCTGCCAAGCTGGCAGATCGGACGTTGCCCGTCGGGATGCCGAGGGGTTCCTAAGTCGTTTGTTCATAGTAAGTTAGGGCAAGCATCAATCAAATGGAACTGTGGTCCGGGGATTGCACTTGGGTTGGGCGTCCATCGGTGCGCGTTGATTCCTGTATTTGAAGGCGGCCGGGGAACGTTGAAACCGGTAGTCATCTGAAATCTCACTGTTACGAGGAGAGAGCCAACATGGCGGTCAAGCAACTGGCGTACGACCAGGAGGCACGAAACGCGTTACGGGCCGGAGTCGACAAGCTAGCCAGCGCGGTGAAGTCGACCCTAGGCCCCCGAGGCCGAAATGCCGTCCTCGACAAGGGCTGGGGCGGTCCCACGGTGACCAAGGACGGCGTCACCGTCGCCGAGGAGATCGAGCTGGTCGACAAGTACGAGAACATGGGCGCCCAGCTCGTCAAGGAGGCTGCCACTAAGACCAGCGAGGTCGCCGGCGATGGGACCACGACCGCAACGGTTCTCGCGCAGGCGATTTTCGAGAATGGGCTGCGCAACCTCGCGGCGGGTGCTGACGCCAACTCACTGAACCGTGGGATCGCCAAAGCGGTTACGGAGGTCGTCAAGGCGCTTGAGAAACTTGCCCGGCCCGTTAGTGCCAGCAAGCGAGACGACATTGTGAACGTCGCTCGCATTTCGGCGAACAACGACAGCGCAATCGGAGAACTCTTGGCCGATTGCTTCGAGAAAGTTGGGAACGACGGTGTGATCACCGTCGACGAGGGCAAGACGTCGGAGACGGACGTCGAGGTCGTGGAGGGCATGCAGTTCGACCGCGGTTTCCTCTCGCCGCACTTCGTTACGGATCAGCAGTCCGTCGAGTGCGTTCTATCCAAGGCGTTCGTGTTGATTCACGAGGAGAAGATCAGCAGCGTGCCGAAGCTGGTTCCGCTGCTCGAGAAAGTTGCCAAAGCGAAGCGCCCCCTGTTGATCATCGCCGAGGACATCGACGGCGAGGCGTTGGCGACGCTGGTGGTCAACAAGCTTCGTGGCATCCTCGACGTCTGTGCGGTCAAGGCGCCCGGTTACGGCGATCGCCGTGCGGCGATGCTGCAGGACATCGCAGCGCTGACGGGTGCGACGCCGATCATGAAGGATCTCGGCACGGATCTCGAAAACGTCTCGATCAAGGATCTGGGACAGGCGAAGAAGATTCACGTCGACGCCAACAACACGACGATCATCGAGGGAGCGGGCACCACCAGCGCCATTCAGGATCGAATCAAGCAGATCGCCTCGGAGATTGAGGCTTCGACGTCGGATTACGACACCGAGAAGCTGGAGGAGCGGCGGGCGAAGCTCGTCGGCGGTGTCGCCCAGATCAACGTTGGCGCAGCGACGGAAACCGAGCTCAAGGAAAAGAAGGCGCGGATCGAAGATGCCCTGCACGCCACACGTGCAGCCGTCGAAGAGGGAATCGTCGTGGGCGGCGGCGTCGCACTCGTTCGATGTGCCTCCGCGTTGGATAAGCTCAAGCTCAAAGGTGACGAGCGGACGGGCGCGGACATCGTTCGCGAATCGCTGTCGGCTCCGCTGCGACAGATCGCCGAAAACGCCGGATACGTTCCGGGCGTGGTGTTGCACAAGGTGATGGAGAAGGACGGTTCGTTTGGGTTCAACGCCGATACGGGCGAGTACACCGACCTGATGAAGCAAGGTGTGATCGATCCCGCGAAGGTGGTTCGCTGTGCGCTGGAAAACGCCAGCAGCGTCGCCCGCATCCTGCTCAGCACCGACGTCTGCATCTCCGACAAACCGGAGAAAGACGGCGACGGCGACGCTGCCCCTGACATGGGCGAGGACATGGATTACTAGCGTCGGCGTAGGATCGCACCGAAAGGGTGTGATCCCAAAGGTCGTCAAACGAGGAAAAAGTCAAGGCTCAGCCAGGATCACGGAGAACGATAAGAAGATGGCAACGGCAACTTCAACCCGAACAAAGAAAAAACTGAAATTCCGTCCGACCGAGGATCGCATTCTGATCGAGCCCGGTGAGGCCGACGAAACGACCGCCGGCGGCATCATTCTTCCCGACGCAGCGCGTGAAAAACCACTCACGGGAAAGGTTATCGCCGTCGGCCCCGGAAAGCTGCTCGACAGCGGCAAACGCGGGGAGATGAGCGTTTCGATCGGCGACGAGGTGTTCTACGGTAAGTACTCTGGGACGGAGATTGACATGGGGACCGACACCTACGTCGTGATCCGCGAGAACGATCTGCTTGCCATCGTGGATAAGTAACCAGTTGCCGGCTCGGGCGGTCACCGCCGCCACGGCACACCGCTTGACCCGTTCGCGGTGCGATTTCGCCGCGATCGCAAGATAAAGAGGATACGAGGAGCTCACCGGCTATGGCCAAACAAATGATGTTTTCCCAAGAGGCTCGCCAGCAGATTCTGGCCGGTCTTTCCAAGCTTGCCGACGCCGTCAAAGTTACGATGGGACCGACGGGGCGCAACGTTCTCTTGCAAAAGTCCTTCGGTGCTCCGCGCGTAACGAAGGACGGCGTAACGGTCAGCAAGGAGGTTGAGCTGCCCCAACCGTTTGAGAACATGGGGGCGAAGCTGATCAACCAGGTCGCGTCCAAGACGAGCGATGAGGTCGGCGACGGAACGACGGCTGCCACACTCTTGGCAGAGGCGATCTTCCGTAAGGGCTACCAGGCGGTTTCTTCCGGTGCCAACGCGATGGCGATCAAGCGCGGAATCGACAAGGCGGTGCGTGCAGCCGTCAGCGCCATTAAGGCGATGTCCATTAAAGTCCGTTCCAACGACGACCTCGCCAAGGTCGGCACAATCTCTGCCAACGGCGACGAGGAAATCGGCAAGCTCTTGGCCAGCGCACTGGAGGCTGTCGGAACCGACGGCATCGTCGAAGTCGAAGAGGGAAAATCGCTTACGACGGAGAAGGAAATCGTCGACGGCATGCAGTTCGACAAGGGTTTCCTCTCGCCTTATTTCATGACCGACCCGGGTTCGTTGGAATGTGTTCTTGCCGATCCGGCGATCCTGATCTACGAAAAAAAGATATCCAACTTGCGCGATTTCCTGCCCATACTCGAGTCGATCGCTTCGAGCGGTAAGAGTCTGCTGGTGATCGCGGAGGACGTTGACGGTGAAGCCCTGGCGGGACTCGTGGTCAACAAGATACGCGGAATGCTCAACGTTTGTGCGGTCAAAGCTCCGGGCTTTGGTGATCGGCGCAAAGCCATGTTGGCCGACATCGCCGCATTGACCGGCGCAAAGGTCATCAGTGAGGATCTGGGCATCAAGCTCGAGAACATCACGATCAGCGACATGGGATCTGCCAAAAAGGTCGTGATTACCAAGGACACAACGACGGTGATCGAGGGCGCCGGCAAGAAGGCCGACATTAAGAACCGTATCGAACAGATTCGTGGTCAGATCGAAAAGACGACCAGCGATTACGATCGTGAAAAGTTCCAGGAACGGCTCGCGCGCCTCACGGGTGGTGTGGCCGTCATTCGCGTCGGTGGCGCAACGGAGATTCAGGTCAAGGAACGCAAAGACCTCGTGGACGACGCGTACCACGCGACCAAAGCTGCCGCCGAAGAGGGGATCGTTCCCGGTGGCGGCGTAGTGTTCTTGCGTGCGATTCCGGCCGTCCGAAAGGCACGTGACGCCGCTCGCGGTGATGAGAAGATCGGAGCGGATATTATCATCGACGCGCTTCGTGCTCCGACGCGCCAAATCGTGGACAACGGCGGCGGTGAGGGCGAGGTGATCGTTGAGCAAATCCTCGAGCGCTCCGGCAACGAAGGTTACGACGTGCGCACCGGTAAGTTTGTGGATATGGTCGCGGCGGGCATCATCGATCCGGCCAAGGTCGCTCGCGTCGCATTGGAAAGTGCGGCCAGCGTCTCGGGGCTCATGCTCACGACAGAGGTTCTGGTGACCGATCTAAAGGATGAATCGAAGAAGATCGAGCACGCCGTCCGATAGGGATCCAAAGGGCGTGTTCGTTCGTAGACCGTAAGGGGCGGGCGCGGTGCGTCCGCCCTTTGTGTGTAAGGTTTTTGAGGGATGTCGGTGTCAGCGTCCAGGCGCGATTACTACGAAGTTCTCGGCCTGTCGCGCGATGCGACGGCGGAGCAGATTAAGAAGGCCTACAGACGCAGCGCTCACAAGCATCACCCCGATCGAAACGCCAACGATCCCGGTGCGGAGGATAAGTTCAAGGAGGCGGCTGAGGCCTACGAGGTGCTCGCGGATGACGCCAAGCGCCAGCGCTACGATCAGTTCGGACATGCCGGACTTAGCGGCGCTGGGATGCATGACTTTTCGCACATGGCGGTTGATGACATCTTCTCGATGTTCACCGATATTTTTGGCGGAGCGCGCGGTCGCCGCCGACGAGGCGGAGCCGATCTTCGGACGGAAGTTACGATCACCCTCGCAGACGCCGCCACCGGGGCGGAGCGCCGGATCGAGTTCTCCCGCCACGACGATTGCGATACCTGTGGCGGAACGGGTGCGGCAGCGGATTCCAAGCGCGCGACGTGCGCTACCTGCGGTGGATACGGTCAGGTAGAGCAGAGCGGCGGACTCGCGGGTTTATTCGGAAGAGTCATCACCACCTGCCCGTCATGCCGGGGCCGTGGATCGTCGGTGGTAACGCCGTGTGGTTCGTGCCGGGGCACGGGCAAGGTCGTCAAGGAACGCGTTGTGACGGTCCAGATCCCGGCGGGAATTCACGACGGTCAGGCTGTGCGCATCCGGGGTGAGGGAGAGCCGGGGGAAGATGGCATGGATCGCGGGGATCTGCACTGTTACGTTCGGGTTGCCCCCCATCCGTTCTTCGAGCGGCAAGACAATGACCTCGTATGCCGCATGCCCATCAGTTTTACGCAGGCGGCGCTGGGTGCGAAGGTGGAAGTTCCCGCGCTGTCCGGCAGCGCTGAGCTCACCATCCCCCGCGGCACGCAGCACGGGCAGATCTTTCGGCTCAGCGGTCTGGGCCTTCCCGATCTGCGCAGCGGGCGCCGCGGTGACGAGCTCGTCCAGGTGTTGGTGGAGATTCCCAAGCGGCTCAACAAGCGGCAGGAGGAGCTGCTCCGTGATTTCGCCGGGACGGAAGATCGTTCGGTCCTTCCGGAGTCGAAGGGTTTTTTTGAGAAGTTCAAGGATTATGTGGCCGGAGATTCGGGCGAAGCTTCCTAAGCGAGCGCCGGCCGGGCAGTGCTGATATGAAACCCAAAAAGAAACACACGGATGAAGAAAGAGGCGACCAGGCTGACGCGATGGATAAGCCTGCCGAGAAGGTCGAAGCCGCTCCAGCCGACGACGTCGACACCTTAAGCGCCAAGGTTGCGGCGCTGGAGGATAGCCTGCTCCGGGCGAAGGCCGATTTCCAAAACCTGCAGCGCCGAGCAGCCGTCGAGCGCAGCGAAGCCATCCGATATGCCAACGCAGACCTGATGCAGTCACTGCTCGGCGTGATCGACGATCTCGAGCGGTCGATCGTAGCGGCTGAGGACTCGGAGCATTCAAGCTCGATGCTCGACGGTGTGCGATTGGTTCACGCGAATTTGTTAAAGGCACTCAGCAGCAACGGTCTTGAGGTGATCGACGCGCAGCATCAAGCGTTCGATCCCACAATTCACGAAGCATTGCTGCAACGGCCCACGACGCAGTGCGAGCCGGGCACTGTTGTGGAGCAGGTGGCGAAGGGGTATCGTCTTCGGGATCGCATCATTCGTCCTGCGAAGGTGATCGTCGCCAAGGCCCCCGATGGGGCGGAAGAAACAGCGGAGGCGGAGTCAACCACCCCTCGCGATCACGAGCAGGTCGAGTAAGGATTCGTACGCATGCCGACCTACGAATACGAATGCGACAAATGCGGCAAAGTGGTTGAACTTTTTCAGCCCATCACCCAAGCCGTACGCAAAAAACTCAGGAAGAGCGATCCCAAGCCGTGCGACTGCAACGCGACCGTAACCCGCCTGATTGGTACGGGCGCGGGCGTGATCTTCAAGGGGTCCGGCTTCTACCACACCGACTACCGCAGCGAGAGCTATAAGAAGGCCGCCAAGGCCGATTCCGACGCGGCCGCAAAAAAGTCCGACGGCTCAGACAAGAAGTCGGAGACCAAGAAGGCTGACTCATCGACGAAGGAGACGAAGAGCAAGGCCGGTAAAGAGGATTGACGCCCGCCGGGCTCTTAGATCGAGTATGTATTGTGCCCACGTTTGACTGCCCCACCTGCCGCAAGAGCTTTACCGTAGAGCACGTTGAGGACGCGCCGCTACGACCGTTTTGCTCGCATCGCTGCAAGATGGTCGATCTAGGCCGCTGGCTTGACGGCACCTACACGATTCGCGGAGACGAGCCCGCCGCAGAGATGGACGACCCCGACCGCGATTCCGCGTAACTACCCTGCCGCTCAATCCTAGAGCATTTAACAGTCAAGTATGGCGTATCCGCAGCTTTTTAAGTAGGCCCTGCATTCCCTCGCGCTTACGGCTCGTAGCGCGTCGCCAACGGCTTGGATCAATCCCTCCACCGTTC
>JADFRO010000098.1 GCA_022561255.1 Planctomycetota bacterium
ACGGTAATGGTACATGCGCTGCTCGTCGACGAACTCGGGCGTGAGGAATTCGTCGAGAAAGGTCACGTCGTTGTAGAGGCTCCGAACCTCGAAAATCTTCTCGCGGCCGGGTGATCCGCGACCGACGACGCGCCCCTTGGGAACCTTATCCTTCCCCCATTCCCGCCGTACGGTCATGTCGTCGCAGGCGTCGTACTCGGGTCCGTAACGACCTGTGTTCCAGCGATGTTCGATGTCGCGGAGCAGCTCGATCCCGAGCTTGTAGGGGTTGAGTTGCCCCGGCGACGTCGCCAGCGTACCCGCGTGATGCTCGCAGTAATCGATCAGTTCGTCGTCCTGCAGCACGTAGTTGGTCATGATCGTGGAGTGCCAATAGCTGGCCCATCCCTCGTTCATGATCTTCGTCTGACCTTGCGGCGCGAAGTAATACGCCTCCTCGCGCACGATGGCGAGCAGGTCGGCCTCCCAGTCCTCCAGCGGAGCGTTTTCCAGTAGAAACAGCATGACGTCGCGCACGGGCCGTGCGGGGAAACGGCCCTTAGCCTTCGCCTCTTCCTCGTCCTGGTCAGCCTGCTCTCGCTTGATGCGCTCGGGCGGGTTGATGTAACGATCCATGTAGTTCTTCGCCGGGAACCGCGCCGGTGGCAGCTTGTCGTTCGTGTCGTCGCCGGTTTTGGGCGTCTTACGCGGTTCTCTGCACATGAACACGGAGTGCGGGTCGATGAGGTTTTCGAAGCAGAGGTAAGTATCGAGGGCCTGTTCGACCGCCTCCAAACCGTGCCGTTCGATGTATCGCCGTACCCGCGTGGCGTGGTTGGCCATCTCGTCCATCATGCGACGGTCGGTCTTGCTGAACCACTTGTTGTTCTTGAAGAAATCGCAGTGCCCGTATACGTGTGCGATAACGGTCTTGTGGTCGACCATCATGTTATCGTTGAGCAGATAGGCGTAACAAGGGTTGTTGTTGATGACCATTTCGTAGATGCGCCCCAGTCCGTATCTGTGCTGCTTGCGCAGGCGCTCATACTGCATTCCGAATCGCCAGTGGGGGTATCGCTGTGGGAACCCGCCGTAGGCCGCTACCTGCGACATCTGGTTCGAGTCGAGCATTTCAAAAACCGTCGGGAAGAAATCAAGCTCTTCGCGCCGTGCATAGTCGGCGATACGCTCGGCGTGTTCGATGATTTCTTTGGGAAGGCCTAGCTGCATGGTCCTCATCTTCCGGGCGAGAAGAAGATCTTGATGCTGTCGTAAATGTCGTCTTTCGTGTTCACCCGGCTGGTGATGACGCCTTCGTCGTCGGAGAGGTGCTCATGCAGCACGTTGATGAAGTTTCCGCTGCCGTAGGCGCTGGCGACTTGGCAATATCCGAACATGTTAAGCGAGGGCAGGAGGTTCTCGTGAAGCATCGTGCAGCACTCCCGACTGTCCGATTCGCTGCTGTTGTCACCGTCGGAAAAATGGAACAGATAGATGTTCCACTCGGAGGGAGCGTAATGGCGATCGATGAGATCGCGAGCGAGACGAAACGCGCTGCTGATCCGTGTGCCGCCGTCTTCTCGAATTCTAAAGAAGGTTTCGCGGTCGACCTCGCTGGCGCGCACGTCGTGGACGATGTAGCGGCTCTCGATTCCCTGATAATTTCGGCGCAGCCAGGCGTCGATCCAAAACGCTTCGAGGCGCACGAGTTCTTTCTGCTCGTCCCCCATTGAGCCGGAGACGTCCATCATGTAGATGATGACGGCGTTGGACTGCGGACTGAGCACGTTCTTCCAGCTGCGAAAGACCTTGTCACGCCGCTCGAAGATGATGCGCGGGTCGTCGGGATTGTAGATCCCCGACATGATCTGCCGGCGGAGCGCCCTTCGGAAGGTTCGCCTGAAATGACGAAGGGATTCCGGTCCGCTTTGTCGAATGCCGCTGTATCGGTCACGCTCCGACGTGATGCGGTGCTTACCTTTGGGTTCGATTTTCGGTAACTGCAACTCTTCGCCCAAGATGTCGGCGAGTTCATCCAAGCTGACTTCGACTTCGAGGATGTGGTTCCCTTCCTGTGTGCCGCCCGGTCCCAGCCCGCCCTCACCGTCCACCGCGTCTCCGGGTTTTCCGTCGCCGCTACCCACGCCGGAGTCGTCGTTGTCGCCGTACCGAAAGTGAGGTGTGTCGATGCCGGGGACGGGAATACTGATCGTACGCTTTCCCTCCCGTCCGAGGAGCTCGCCTCGACTGAGGAATTTGCGCAGGTCGCTGCGTATCTTTCCCTTCACGATCTTTCGGAAGCGCTGGTGATCTTTGTTGATCTGTAGAGCCATGACATCCGAGCCTACCAAAGCGTGTCACGATCGGGTCGCCGAACTTCCGGTCCCACAAACGCCGGTTACCGGAGCTGTGACCCTGCTACCCCCGTCGGCGCCGCGTGATAGCTATTGCTTTTTCGGCTCTTCCTTCGTGTCCCCGCGGGCGAAGATGCTGGCGACGTAGTTGAGGACGTCGGTGGCGCTGGTCTCGTTGTAGCCGAAGTACTTGATAAGGCGCTGCTTAACGACGTCGATCTTGGCCTGTGTCTCCTCATCCACGACGCCGGACACGACGTTCTTCAATTTGATCGTGTCGCGCTGGTCCTCGAAGAGTTTGAGCTCCAAGGCTTTGTGCAGTCGAACGTTCGTGTGGTAGTCGAACTTTTTGCCGTCCAGAGAGAGCGCGCCAATGTAGTTCATGATTTCCTGGCGGAAATCGTCCTTACGGCTCTCCGGGATGTCGATTTTCTCCTCGATCGATCGCATCAGGCGCTCGTCGGGTTCCTCGTCCCGGCCGGTGTACTTGTTACGAACCTTCTCGTGTTGCGTATAGGCCCGGACGTTCTCGATGTAGTTGGAGCACAGGCGCGCGATGGCGTCTTCATCCGCGCTGATGGCCCGCTGGACCTCGGACTTCAGGATGTCCTCGTACTCCTCCCGAACGGTCGCCAGAAGCTCTCGGTAGCGACCTTTGAGTTCCTCGTCCGTAATCAGGCTGTGGTGGGCCAAGCCCGCCTCCAGCTCGTTCATCACCATAAACGGATTGATGCACTGCTCCTGGGTCGCCTGATCGCTGACCAGCGCGTTGGAGAGCTTGTCCTGTATGTATCGCGGGCTGATGCCCTGCATGCCCTCGCGCGGTGACTCGTCGCGCAGTTCTCGAACGGAGTCCTCAGTAAAGTTGGGAATGCTCCTGCCGTCGTAAAGCTTGAGCTTTTGCATGAGCGTTAGCCCGGCTTTTTTCGGCTCCTCCAGACGCGTCAGAACCGCCCACATGGCGGCTGTTTCGATCGTGTGCGGTGCGATGTGGATTCCGCGGATACGCTCTTTGTTGAAGTCTTTCTTGTAAATCTTGATTTCGTCGCTGAGGCGCGAATTGTAGGGGATGTCGATCTTGATCGTACGGTCGCGGAACGCCTCCATCAGCTCGTTGGACTGGAGCTTCTTGTACTCCGGCTCGTTGGTGTGCCCGATGATGACCTCGTCGATGTGCGTCTGCGCGAACTTCTTGGGTTTCACCATGTGCTCCTGGGACGCGCCGAGCAGGTCGTACAGAAAGGCTACGTCAAGTTTGAGCACCTCGATGAACTCGACCATTCCGCGATTGGCAATGTTCAACTCGCCGTCGAAGTTGAACGCGCGGGGATCGCTGTCGCTTCCGTACTCCGCGATTTTTCGGTAGTTGATGTCGCCCGTGAGCTCGGTCGAATCCTGGTTCTTTTCGTCCTTGGGCTGGAACGTGCCGATGCCCACGCGGTCCTTTTCGCTAAGGACCAGTCGGTGGACGCGCACGTGCTTGATGACCTGTCCCCAGTCGCCGTCATACTTGAGCAGAAGATCCTCGAAGAGTTTTCGACAGAGCGGGTCGAGCGCGCCGTCGATGCGAAGCGGCGCGTCGTCGGTGGCGTTCTCGTTCATTTTGGCCAGGACGGCTTTGCGTGCTTCCTTGGGGATCAACTTGAGCGGCTCTTCATGCATCGGGCAGCGGTAGACCTCGCTCTTGCCGTTCTCCTCCGGAAGGTTCCACGAAAACGTGTACAGCGCCCCCTCGTCCAGGCGCGAGTAATACTCGACGCCTTTCTTCAACAGACGCGCAATCGTGCTTTTGGAGGATCCGACCGGGCCGTGCAGCAGGAGGATCCGGCGCTCGGTGCCATACTGTTGCGCCGCGGACTTGAAGAAGTCCACGAGGTTCATCAAAGGCCTATCGAGTCCAAAAATCGCGTCGATACCATCGTCGATTGGGTCGGAGAAGAAGTGGTAGCGAATCATCTCCTGGCGGAGCGACGTATATCGCTCGCAGCCAAAGTGCATAATCATGTCGTACATACGCTGGAACGCGTTTCGGGCGATACGCGGGTTTTGGGTGACGAGGTCAATGTAGTCCTCGAACGAACCCTCCCAATGCTGCTCGCGGAATTTGCTTGGGTTGACGTGATCTGCGACGACCGAAACGATTTCAGATGCTTTGGACATACCCGCAGTTCTCCCAGCGGACGTCGGAACCGAGTTCGTTACGCATGCAAAACCGGCGGCGGAGCGCGTGTCCACAAGAACGTGCGTGCGAGAGATCCTGGCGCCTCACCAAACCGTCGACGCGAACGTCTCTGCGGGGCGACCGGCACCGTATCGTCAGCCTTGGTTCGCCTCAGCCGATATTAGGACGCCCTAACGGTCGAGTCAACGTCGAACGGGCTCCGAGTCCTTGTCTTTACAGTGTCAACACTGGCTACCGGTGGACCGCAACGTTGACTTTCGGGCCTGTGGCGTACCGGCAGCCGCGACGTTTTCGTCCGCGTCGCCACGAGGATATCGGCCGATCGTGGGTCAGCCCTTTGCACAAGTCCCAAACGGCGGCGACAACGACTTCAGCGGCCAGCCCGATCGCGTAGCGTCGAAGCGCGCATCCTCGTTTGCAAACGCCCGTCCGCCTGGACCGCGCGCGCACCGCAACATATACCACCATCGATAGGTTACGCGTCGCCGATTCGTTGCGACTTGTGGATTCAGGCTCGTGACGACCGCTTATGCCTTCCGATGTCGCGTACGCACGCGACTGTCTTCGCGGCAAACAGGGGCAAGATTTCAGATGGAGTTCAATTCACCCGGCGCGTTATCGGGCGGCCCGTGGTTATCGGCTCCGACGATCTCTCTCGATCAGCCCGCGCCCGCTCGACGAGCTTGCGTAGCCGCTCGGTCGCCCTCTTCGGATCGGTGTCGCCGGTGACGCTCTGGCAGACACACACGCAACACGGGGCTGCGGTTAGAACTTGGTCACAGTTGGTCTCGTCGATGCCGCCGATCGCAACGAGAGGGATCGACGTGTGTCGGCGCGCGGCAGCGAGCGTCTCCGTTCCCGCGATCCGGTTCTGCGGCTTTGTGCTGGACGCGAACATTGGCCCGACGGCGATGTAGTCCGGGACCGTCTCCGCAGCCCGCTCGATCTGATCAACCGAATGCGTACTGATCCCCACAATATAGGAAGACGGCAGCAACTTCCGAGCCGCGACGACGCCGAGATCATCTTGTCCCAAGTGTACGCCGTGCGCCCCGCAGGCTGCGGCGATGTCGGGTCGATCGTTGATGATCGCGAGCTTTTCGTGCTCGATACACAGCTCGGTCAAGCGGCGTGCTCGGTCGAGCAGCTTTCGATCGCTGAGACTCTTTTCGCGGAGTTGAAGACAATCTGCGCCTCCGAGCAGCGCAGCCTCGGCTGTTTTGAACCAGTCGCTGCGGCAGAGTGCTTCGGTGATGATGACGTAGAGTCCCACCGTTGCGAATCGCGCTTGCGACCGCGCCGTTAGGAGGAGGCGCTGTTCCAGCGTGTACGCACGATAGCGGATGCTTTCGATTCGCTTGGCAAACGTCGCGTCAAAGATCTTTCCGTATTCCTCGATCGCCCGAAGCGCTTCGGTGAGACGTTTCGCCGCGGCTGCGGCCACTTCGTGGGCGTCTTCCCGGTGGTATTCCCCGTGGGCCTCGATCGTCGTTCCGACGTCGCCGACGGTGTCGCGGTGGGCCACGATCGGGTTATCCGCCGGCGAGCAACCGCTGGAAAGGGCTGCGACGTCTGAGCCGTCGTCCCGGGCGGGCGCGACCGCTTCCCCCGTTGTTCGTAGGCAGGCTTCAAAGCTTCCGGCTGCCTCGCCGAGATCGTGGCGCATCGACTTTGCAGATTGGGTCAACGCCGCATCGTCGAGACAAAACCGTGCGTACTCCTCCACGACGCGCAGCCCCTCTCGAGCGCGGTTCAGGTTGGCATCAATGATTCGCAGGGCCTGGTCTTGCATCAGGGCAGTGCATCCTCGGCGGCAGAGCGGTTGGCGAATCCGGTTCCGCACTCCGGGCATCTCGGCTCGGGGAGTCCCGTGAGATTGTACCCGCAGTTGGTGCATTCGTTGTTACGCCGCCGCCGGCGATCGCGAAGGGGACCCAGAACAACCGCGCGGATCGGATGGATCAACAACGCAACGACGATGATCCAGATGGGCAATCGGAAATAGGTCATCTCCGTGATCGGTGGCCCCCCAACGAGCGGAGCCCGCCAGCCTGCAGCGAGGTTGGCTCGCCACCGCCCGCCGAAAGAGGGCACGGCTCGAGCATTACCGATGGAGATACGCGTCGCCCACCGCCGAGAGGACCAATTTGGTGGCGGCCCCGTTCGTGGGTTTCCGGAGTCCGGCGTCGGTTTTCGCTGAACGCGGAAATCCGGGCCCTGCGCCGCCGGGATGACTTCGATGGGCTCGAACGGGCACCAAAACACAAAAACACGCACGCGACCGTCGTAAAAGTGTGGCACGACCGAGACTCGATCCGTCAGCTCCCAAGAGGCCGAGACGGGCACAAACATACTGACGCTGCCAAAGGTGGCCAGGGCGATGGCGATGCACGCCATGAGGATTCCGGCGGCGATACGCGTCATACGCCCCATCTTAGCATCGCAGAGCCCCCGGTGGGACTACACGAGTTGTAACTTAATGTTTATGATTGCCTCCAGGGACTGAGGATCTCCTGAGGTGGCGGCGCGGTCGCACCTCGCACGAACACGGCTTACGGACGCTTCGCTATGCCTGAGGATTTCATCATTGGTGCCAAGCTCGGCGAACTCGTCGATCGCATCGTCAAGAGCTATGACGTCGACGAGCGCACACAGCACATCGATCGCCTCTACCTGCCCGCGCGATCCGAGATCGTCCAGCTCGTGCGTGACCTGCTAGAGCTGCTGTTTCCGGGCTTCATCGGACGGCAGCATCTGACCCGGCATAACGTCGCGTTCCACGTCGGCGATCTTCTTCCGCGCATCAGCGAGGCGGCGTACCGCCAGATTTACCTTTGCATGTGCTACGTCGATGAGACAAAGCATCCCGCCGGGAAAGACCATCCGCCTTCAGGTGACCGTGCTCGACAGGTGACGCTCGCGTTTCTGGAAGGCATCCCCGAAATTCGAGAGAAGCTGGCCGGCGACGTTCAAGGCGCCTACGACGGTGATCCGGCGGCTCTTAACACAGACGAGGTGATTCTCGCCTACCCGGGCTTGCTTGCGATCAGCGTGCAACGGCTAGCCCACGAGCTCTACGAACTTGGAGTACCGCTCATGCCTAGGATCATGTCGGAATGGGCGCACAATCAGACGGGCATCGACATCCACCCAGGAGCCAGGATCGGCCGCAACTTCTTCATCGATCATGGGACGGGCGTGGTGATCGGGGAGACGACCGACATCGGCGATAACGTCAAGATGTACCAGGGTGTAACGCTCGGTGCGCTATCGTTTCCCAAAGACGAACGGGGCCGCGTGATTCGTAAGACAAAACGCCATCCGACGGTTGGTGATAACGTCACGCTCTATGCCAACGCCATCGTGCTCGGCGGGGAAACGGTCATCGGCGAAAACTCAGTGATCGGCGGGTCGGTGTTCGTAACCTCGAGTGTCCCGCCCAACTCGGTCGTCACCTTCAAACCGCCTGAGTTGCGCCTCAAGTCGCGAAGTCCCAAGGCTACTCCCGACGTCGATTCGAAGGCTCCCACGGCCACGACCAAGCCCGAATCCATGCCGGATTACATGATTTAGCACTCTGACACGCATCCAATGAGGGCGGTTCCGAGTCGCGACCGTGGCGGGGCAGAGGATCGTGGATCACCGGTGAACGCGGGATCGCTCCCTGACGGTCGCGGCTCTGCTCAGTCTCACCTTCGAACAGCGCATCGCGGAACCTTTCTGACAACGTGTCGCGGAACCCTTGTGACAACGCGTCGCGGAACCGTAGGGATCCCCTCACCTAGGCCAAGGTGAGCCCTGCCGTTAGCATACAGCCGGTGCTACACACGAAATATTTATTGCTTAACAATTGTTTCGGTGGTACACTTCGGGTGTGGGGCGCAAACCTTCCAAAACGCAGTTGCGGGCGGGCGAGGCGATCGGTGGGCGCATGCGCCGAAGACGCAAGGAGTTGGGGCTCACTCAGGCAGGCTTGGCGTCGCTGGCGGGTGTCAACCAGGGATTCATCTCTCAGATCGAGCGGGGCGAGGCGAACGCGAGACCTCGAACGGTGGACGCGCTCTCCGTTGCGCTGAATCTGCCGCAGGGTGTGCTCATCGGTGGGGGGGCGGACCACGACACGCCTCAGCCGCTTGAAACGCGCGAGGTTCCTCTTTTCGGCTCCATCCCCGCGGGCCCGCCGTCAGAGTCGCAGGAGCAGCTCGAGATGTTCCCCGTATTGCGCCACCAGTGGTCCCCGGACTACTTTTGCCTGCGATTATCCTTCGATAGCATGGAGCCGACGCTCAAGCCGGGTGACATCGTGCTCGTTCATTACCGCCCGGACGTCGAGCCCGAACACGTTCAGGGGCGTATCTGCGCCTGCCTGGTCGACGGTCAGCCGACGTTGAAACGTGTTAGTGTCGAGCACCAAAACGGGCGGCGTATTGTGATTCTTCGCGGCGACAATCCGCAGGTCGCCCCCCGAGTGATCGACGCCTCGCAGGAGTTTTCCATCCAGGGCACCGTCGTACGCCTCGTCTGCCGAGACCTCTGATTCGCGGTGTCAGCGATTTGTGGGCGGGAGCTTCCCAACGGGCCGCCGGTCGAAAGCTCCCTGGAACGCGTGGGCTTCGACCGTCAAAACGACCTCCGTGTCCGGCAAGTTTCCCCTAACCCGTCGTAGCACAAAAACAATTTTCTTA
>JADFRO010000099.1 GCA_022561255.1 Planctomycetota bacterium
GGCGTTTGCTGCGAGAAACGCTCAAAGACAGGGTGGCGTAGAGTGATGTCAAACATTGATGAAAATCTCGAACGGTTGATCGTCCGCTCGCTCGACGGCGACTTGAGCGAGGATGAGCAACTGATCCTCGACCGTGAGCTGATTCGCAATCCCGACGCCCTTCGGTTGATGGAGGAATACGGATCGATCGACAGGCTCGCCGTAGCCTCACTGGAGGCGCTTGTGTGCAACGACGACTTCCATGTCGAAGCGCCCTCTGAGATCGGCGCGCAGCGCGAGCCGCGCGGGCGGAATCATCGTGGTTGGATGTTGGTTTCGGGGGCGATTGCAGCGGCGCTGCTCGCCATTGTGATTCCACGCTCCGCGAGCCTGCCGCTCGAAAAAGGTGGGGGCATCGTCGAGCAGGCTGCACCGACGACGCCCCGTGACTTTCCGGGAGTGCGCGACCTACAGAATCAGGGCATGATGCATTCAGTGGCCAATGGCGTTTCGCGTCCTGCGGTCCAGCGGAGAACCGGGCGCGATTTGATTGGCGTCATCGGAGACGACGGCAATCTGTATTGGATTGAGGTGGAGCGAACGCGCACCGTTCGTTTTCCACAGAGAAGGCGCTTAGAAGGCGGCGGCCCCGGAGAGCTGTAACGGCTCGCACGAACCGGCTGTAATCGTTGGCGGGTAATCCGCGAAACTGATCCTCCTGAAAGGAGTTAACAATGATGAAAATTGTGTTCATGCAACTTTTGGTGGCGGCGATGCCCTATTGGCTGTCGTCGGGAGCTGCGCAAGCGGGCGACGGTGACGTTGTGCTCACCGGTGATCCATCGATCTTCGTGGTCAAGTGTGGTTCGGACGATGGGGCTGATGGTGACGAGGCCGTCCTACACGTGCACGCTGCGACGGCAGGGGTCGGCGCGACTTTCGTCGTTGCGGTCGCAGGGACTGAGGACGACGGGCGTAGCTCGGGTCGCAAGTTTCGCGTTAAGAGACTAGTCCGGATTGCTGGGGTCGGTGACGTAGAGAACATGCCATGGCTTGGCGTTTCGATTGGCGACGTGTCGAGCAGCATGACGGCTCAGTTGAGGCTTGACGGACGTGGCGTCCTGGTTCGGAACGTTGTCGACGGAAGTCCGGCGGACAAGGCCGGGATCGAAGCGCACGACATCATCATCTCTCTCGACGGGGATGACGTCGACACCGGTCGGCTTCTCGAAGTTCTTGCGACACACGATCCGGACGACACCGTGACGGTCGTCGTCCTTCGAGGTGGGGTAGAGGTGAATGTTTCGGTAACGCTCGGTACGCGCGGCGAAAGCCCGGGTGTGAATTTCTCGTGGAAGTTCGAGGGCGATCCGACGGCTGAAATTGAGGATCGGATTCACACACGTGGACGGTTCATGTTCAAGGATGACGAAGGAATCTGGACGATGAAGGATCTGGGAGATCTTGACGAACTCAAGAACCTGCCCGTCAACATCCGGATGTTCCTCCCCAAGGCCGGTAGCCGGTCGACTCGGGTGTTCATCGAAGGCGGAAACAAAATCGTCAAGACGAAGGTCGAGCGTGATGGCACAGCCATCGCGATCGTGCAGGATGGCGATGGTGAAATCACGGTGACGCGTACGGACGACGACGGCGAGGAAGTGACGGTCGAGTACGACTCCAAAGAGGCGCTTCAAGAGGGTGACGAGGAAGCATTCGATCTCCTTTACGACGCGGGCAACTTCGCGTTCGGCGAGATTCATCTCGACGGTCTCGGAGAGGGTGCGTTTGCATTCGACTTCGACTTCGACTTTGATGCCGATGCCTTCCACGAGAAGGCGATGGAATGGCGCGTTCGCCTGGACGAGGGCCTGGGAGATGCCCATGAGGCGTTCGCGCGGGCGATGGAGGAATTCGAGCACGTCAAAGAACAGCTCGAGGCCGCCGGCGGCTCGGCCTCGCTCGAGCAGTTCGAGCATCTCAAGGAGCTTTTTGCGGACGAAGATGGTGTCGTGAGGTTCGGGCCGCTGCACGCGATCGCGCGTATCGGTGGGAAACCCAAACAGAGTTTCGAGGTGCGTACGGATGGGACGATCGAAGTTCGGATTCGCAGGGGCGATTCGGAGCTGGTTCGCCTGTTCTCAGATGAAGATGATCTCGCCGATCGCGATCCGGAACTAGCCAAGAAGTTCCGCAAGCTGATGGGCGACGCCGAATAAGTGGACGCGGCTCGTCGCACACGAGTCCGATGAGGTACCAGCGGCGGGCATCGCACCGGGCGATGTCCGCCGTTTTTGATTCCAGCGATCACCGACCAAGGCGCGGGTCACGCCCGCGCGATGCCTCGAAGATGCGGCTGATCGATGAGCTCGAAGCGCGTTCGCAACGTGTCGATCTGCTCGCCCCGTTGTCGGAGGTTTTGTTCTTGTATCGGCCCCAGCTTTCCCGAAGAGCCGGAAAGATAGCCGATGGCATAGGGGTTGAGTTCCATGATTCGTGCGCACGTGGCGTCAACCGAGGGAAGATTGCGCCCAATGACCAGGCAGCCGACGTTCTTGGGCGTTCCCAGGATGGGGCCGTCACCTTCCATGCCGACCACGGCGTCGACGATGGCGAGCGATGGTTTGACCGTTGCATTGATGTCGAGGATGGACTCGGAAATGCCGGCGTAGTGCAGTGCGTTCTTGGGCCAACCGTAGACGACACCGGGCATCACACCGAACATGTTCTTCATTGCGCAGGTCACACCGACCCAGTGATGCGTTTTGAGTTTGGGCATCGAAACGACCCAGTCAGCTTTCATCAGCGTCTTGGGGAGAAAGAGCGGTCCCAGCTTGGACCAAGTTCCCGCGTTGTCGACGGAGACGAAATCGTCGTGGTTGAGATCAACGAACGAAAGCCCAGCCTCGGTAAGCGCCGTTGCGAATCCCGATTCGTCCAGGACCAACACGCTGTCGCGCCGATGTCCCTGTCCCTCAGCGACAACGATCTCAGCCGCGTCGAGCCGTCGAAAGACCTCAGCCGCCGCGACCACGACCACGGGATTCGTGTTAATGTGGCTTTCACCTCTTGCGGTTTCGACAAGGTTGGGCTTCAGCAGGATTCGCTTTCCGCGTATCTGGGAACGGGTAACGCCCAGCTCGGTGAGCCCTGCGTGAATAACGCCAACGAGATCGGCGTCGTACCCCGCCGCCTTACCGATGAACACGTCGGCACGCAGCCCACCTTCGTTTTGCGAGGCGTAGCGAAGTGCGGTAGCCGCACCGCCGCCGAGCAGCACGGCGGCGCCGGCACCGAGCACGTCGCGTCGCGTGGGTTGCCAGCGTTCTTTCTGGGGATTGCAGGCGTCTCTTGAATCACTCATCGGTCCGGCTCGTCATCGAAGTCGCTTCGTTTCGCGGTGGAGAGAACGGCGACAGCTCACCGTCGCCCGACGCGGCGAGAAGTAGCAGGGCGTTTTCGAGCGGACTCGGTGCGTCTTGTGATTGCATGGCGGCGCTTCGTGCCAGCCAGGCGTCCGCCTCCCTCGGCCGATCGTGCCAAGTAGTGAGTCCGATTAATCCCCAAGCGAGCGAGACAGCCGAGGTCATCCCGCGCAACTCCTTCGCGAGGTATTCGATGCTCGCATCGACGTTGGCGTTGCGCTGTTCACCGGCGAGGCCCGTCAAGACGATTCCCGTCGGTGCGGGAAACGGACGCAGGAGCGCTGCGAACATCCGCCGGTTACCGTAGTTCCAGCCGCCTCCGTCGATCATTCGATCGTAGATGAGCGCGACGGCCTCGCGATACCGCGTGTGTTCCTGTTGCTTGGCGGCACGGAGAGCCATTAACGCGTAGGCCGTGGGTTCAACCCACGTGTGCGTACCGTCGACCCATGGCCAGCCCGTGAGTGTGGTGTTGTGACCGTATACATTGGGATCGGCGCGAAAGGCTGTCCCTTGCGCCGAGAACAACCAGTCGATCGCCCTCGTCGCGTTGGTCCGATGGCGCTCCCGTGCCGCGTCGCTCGCCTTTAGCCACGCGAGCGCGGCGAGACCCGTCGGCCACGACGCCGAAGGTGTCTGCGAGGACACCGCCACGCGCCCATCGGCAAGTTGCATCTTTGCGAGGCGCGCGAGCCCTGCGTCGGTAAGCGCGTTGCTGACGCCGTGGGTTCCTAGTGCAAGACATGCCAAAGCGGTCGGCTCGGCCGCGGGAGCTGTGTCGACGCGGTAGCCCCAGCCTCCGTGCGGATTAGCGGACGCTGTCAGCTGATCAACGAGGGATTCTGTTAATTGCTCAGACACCGGCGCAGTATCGTCCTGCACTTCATGGGTCTTGAACGAAGCGGCTCACGGGTTGGTACGGGCACGCGTCAACATTCCGATAAGCCTTGCCCGCTAGCATAGAGTACAGGTTTTCCGGTTGAACGGTTTGCATTTGACTCCGGCGTATTCGATCTTGTTTATGGATGCATATCGAAGTGTCCCCGTACGGGCGCCAGGCCGCCGGTACAGGTCCATAGTAGTGGGAAAGGGGCGATCTGATGTTTGCCCGATTGGAACGAGTTAAGCGTTTTCTGCGCTCGGAAGACGGTCCAACAGCGGTAGAGTACGCGATCCTGATCGCGGTGATCTGCGTTGCGGTCATCGGTGCGATGAGTTCGTTCGGCGTACATATGGAAGCGATTTACACGAACATCGATAGCACCGTCCCGACCGGAGCGGGATCTTGAGTTCGCTCTCGGTCGGCGGATCGGCGGTGGACGCTTGGTTTGGCGTCGAGATGACCGCGTGGGTCGCCCGTGGCGTTCGGGGTGTACGGGCGCGCTGGGATCAAAACTCCGAGGTAATCTTTTGACCGGGGAAGCGCGCGTATTGTAGGCTGGAAGTAGCGTCGTATGTGGGGTGCTGCGCGCCCTAGGCGGGGTTGGGGGAGAAGGATTCCGTTCCAACGGCGTATCCCCCGGAAGGATCATTCGATCGACATGGCTTTGCTGTCGGTTTGCGGGACGTCGTCCGAGGGCGGCGCTGACTGGACAAGCACGTGCTCGGATCCCCTGGAGGACCGGGTCGTATAGAAGGAGGGGTCAGGCCCGGCGACGGGTTCTGAGCGGCCTCAAAATCAATCTGGACCTTCCATTGGGTCCACATGAAACAGGAGTCTAAGATGAATGCATTTTTGACGCGCGCCAAGAGTTTTTTGAAGTCCGAAGAAGGCCCGACGGCGACTGAGTACGCTGTCATGCTCGCCCTGATTATCATCGTCGCACTGGGCGCGATTACCGGGCTGGGTACCACCGTCAACGACATCTTCACGAACGTCGACACCAGCTTGCCGACAGGCACCTCCGGCCCCTAAGCGAAGGCTTGGTGTAGTTCGTTTTCAGGTGATCGCCTGAGGCGGGCTGCATCGCTGGACACGCGGACCCGTCGGGTGTCGTCCCTGGTGGCGGCACCCGATGCCGCGCGCCCGGTGCCTCTCAGCAGAGCACCGCAGCGTGTGGTTGTATCGTAAGCTCGAGCGTAGGCCGTTGATTCGTGTACGGATTCCTTCGCCGAGAGACAGGCCGGAGCAGACTCAAATGGACCCAGCCTTTTGGAACGCCACTTGCGCCATTCTTATCCCAGGTATCTTGCTGGCATCATGGATCGATTATTCGCAAAAGCGCGTACCGAACTGGCTTAACCTGACGTTGATTCTTGTGGGACTGGCCGTTCAGGCATGGTTCTTCGGATGGTCGGGCGTTGCAACGGGGATGTTGGGACTGCTCACGGGGTTTGGTCTGCTAATCGTACCGTGGATGATGAACGGTATGGGAGCGGGCGATGTGAAGCTGATGGCGGCCATCGGCGTATGGCTTGGCCCGCTTTTGACGCTCTATTCGTTCGGCCTGGGCGCCATGATCGGCGGAGTCACCGCCGTTGCAATGATCATGTCGACGGGGCGCTTGCGAATGGCTTGCGTTAACATCGGGCTCATCATTGCAAAGTGCTCGTCTCGAGAGACGGTTTTCAGTGACGTGGGGTCGGCGAAGAGTTTCGGCGTGACCTCGCAACTGCTGCCTTACGGCGTGCCGCTTGCAGGAGGTACGCTGATCGTTATGGCAGCTCGAACGTTCGGATGGTGGGGGATCTAGACCATGAAGTTGAGTAACATTTTCCGCGTTGTGAGCCGACGACGGGATGCGAATCGTTCACGGGCGGCAGCCGTTGTGGAGTTTGCGGTGGTTCTGCCGTTGTTGCTGACGATCCTCTTTGGGATCATTGAGTACGGCTGGGTTTTCATGGTTCGTCAGACGCTGCAGACGGCCGCGCGCGAGGGATGTCGCATCGCCGTGCTCCAAACCTCGACGGATCCCTACACGGCCGTTACCAACCGTGTTAACCAGGTCATGGCTCCTACCGGACTGTCCTATACGGTTGCGATGACGCACGCCTCGGCGGCGGACCCGGTGGAAGTGGTCGAGGTGTCGGTCCCTTACAACGACGTATCACTGATGGGTGGTTTCTTCGGTACGCACGACTACGATTTGGCAGGGACGTGCAGCATGCGTAAAGAAGGGATGGCTGGCGCGGGTTAACGTCCGGTCGTGATCGCCCTAGGAGTTGTCGGGCCGCGGCCGAGAGGTCGCGGCCGCCCTCATTTCCGGCCTTGGGAGCCGTAGCGAGGCTGGGAGCGGCGTTCGCTCTCCCCAGATCCTAAATATTTTTCGCTGCGATAGGTCGAACACGCCGCAGAACGATCCGATAAACATGCGAGTTAGGTTGGCGGCGCGACCTTTGGGCGCGCCTGTTCCGTCCCTGGACGGTGATACGCGACGGCCGCCGGTCGGTCCGATGCCGGGTTTGGAAGACAACAGAAAAGAGGACGTGGCATGAAGCAAAAAGCGATTGTTCCGTTGGTGCTCGGTCTGGCGATTGGGCTGATCGCCGTGAAGTTCGGTGTGGACGCAATCCAGCGCGCACAAGCGTCGGGCAAGGCGAAACAGACTGTCACCGTCATTCAGGCCAAGGAGGACATCGACGCCCATGCTGAAATCCGCCTGGGCATGGTGGAAGCCTTGGAGGTCGTAGAAACGGCGCTTACGCCCGCCAACGAGCGAATTTCCGACATCCAGAAACTTATCGGTCGAGTAACCCTTAAAGCAATTCCGAAGAACTCACCGGTGCTACTTTCGATGCTTTCGCCCGAAGGAACCGAGCCCGGCATTATCGGACGCATACCGCCGGGGTTCCGAGCTGTGTCTGTCAAGATCGATGAGGTCACTGGTGTGGCCTATCAGCTCAAACCGGGGGTGTGGGTCGACGTGACCGTGGTGATGGACATCAATACGGGGGGGCGCGGCGGACGTGGCCGAAAGGAGACCATTGCCGAGGTCATCCTGCAACGCGTTCAGGTTGCGGCGATCGGTTATGGGACAAGCACCGCAACCGATGGCGGAATCGCCAAGATCAAACCCGCCAAGTCGGCCACGCTGTTTGTGGCGGAGGAGGATGTCCCCCGACTGCATCTGGCCGGGACCAAGGGAAAGATCACTTTGGCGCTGCGCGGCGAGAGTGACACGAGTACGGACGGCACGGCGATTGCATACGGGGGGGAACTCGGTGGCAGAAGGAGGCCCCCGTCGACCAGCGTACCCAAGTCGTCAGAGGTGCTTAGGTACCGGCCTGAGCCCGAGCCGGAGCCGCCTTACACCGTTCTGGTCATGCATCGTTCCAGCATTGTTGGGCAGGACTCGGTTACGGAGCAGATTACGTTTGAGAATGGCCGGTCCACAAAGGTTGTGTCGATCAGTATCGGGGCGCCGACGCGCTCCGCCGCGGCGATGCGCGGTGAGAATAAAAAGACACGCGCAACGGTACAGTAGTCTCGGCTTGTCGCAAAAGGATAACAGTAACTAGACATCGAACGTTCGCTCGCTCCATAGGAGAGTGGGTGAGGAGGATGCAGGCCATGTTGACCAGAATCATGGAAGAGCGTCGGCTGAACCCGCCACTGGGAGTGTCGTACGGATACGCATCGCGGTTGGGCATGGCGGCCCTTGCGGTAGCGGTCGTTGCGGCTGCCGTGCCGATGGCGGTTGGCCAGGACAACACCGGCGGTAAAGAGTTCCGCGCGTCCGTCGTCGATTTGACCGGTCGTCGTGAGAGCGTCACCGTTCCGCTGTATCGAAGCATTACGGTGAAGACGTCGATTGAGACGGCTCGCGCCGATGTCGTCTCGATGCAAATTGCCGACGTCCAGGTGATCAGTCCAACGGAAATTCTTATCACCGGCGAGAACTTCGGGGATACCACGGTCATTTTCGTTGGTAAGAACGGACAGCAATACGTAATGGACGTCCACGTTGAGCTCGATCTTGCGCAGCTCAGTGAGACGCTAAAGCGGATCGATCCGCTTTCGAACGTGCATGCGACTTCGATTCGAGGCAACATCATCCTTACGGGAACGGTGAGCAGCGCCGATCGAGCCCGGCGCATGGAGGCGGTCGCCGCCCTTTACCTGCCGCCGCCGATTCCGGAGCGTGCTCCAACGATCGTGCAAAACCACCTTGACGTCGCCGGTGAGCAGCAGGTTCTTCTGAAGTGCGTCGTCGCCGAGGTCAGTCGCCGCGCCGCGCGAGAGCTCGGCGTTAACGGATTCCTGGCGGGAGAGAATTTCCGGGATGCGTTTGTCGTGAATCAGTTGGGTGGAATCAACCCGATTAACATCGGAGCGGCTGCGAGCGCGTTGGTGACCGAAGACTTTCCCTTCCTCACAGGCGAGAGGGGGCTTGCGTTGACGTCGACGCCCACACTGTCGCTCGGGTTCCCGCGCGTGCAGATGCAACTGTTCATCAAGGCGATGGCGGAGAATTCGCTGCTACACATTCTTGCCGAGCCGAATCTTGTTGCGATTAGTGGAGAGACGGCCACCTTCCTCGCCGGTGGCGAATTCCCGATTCCAGTACCGCAGGGTAACCAGCAGGTGACCATCGAGTTCCGCGAGTTCGGCGTACGGTTGAACTTCACGCCCGTCGTTCGCGGTCAGCAGCGTATTCGGCTTCGTGTCGTCCCGGAGATTTCCGAGTTGGACTTTTCGACGGCCATTCAGATCGAAGGCTTCGTCGTTCCAGGTCTGACAACGCGCTCGGTCGAAACGACGGTTGAAATCGGGAGCGGGCAAACGATCGCCATCGCGGGGCTGCTCAACGATCAAGCACGCGGGCTGGCGACTCGTATTCC
>JADFRO010000100.1 GCA_022561255.1 Planctomycetota bacterium
CGTTCGATCGGAATGGACTTCTCGAATCGCGTCAGCTTCGCGAAAGGACTCGATGGGCAGTGCGAAGTTTTCCATGTGGGGCCCCGCTAGGATCGCTCTGCCCAGCGCAGCCGCCTCAATCGGATCCGATCCCCCCATCGCAACCAACGATCGGCCGACGAATACCACGCTCGCAAGGGAATAAAACTTACGAAGCTCGCCCATCGTATCGCCCAGAATCACCGTTGAGCTCGGTACGCTTGAGGCAGCCGCTTCGCCCGCGCGTTCACTGCGACGAACGCACTCAAACCCCGCGGCGCGGATTAAGCGAGCCACCTCATCAAAACGTTCCGGTTTTCGCGGTACGATGGCGAGTCGCGGCGGGCGCGACTTGGAAGTGTTGAGCAACATCCGGTACGCATCGAGGATGATCGTTTCCTCGCCCGGTCCCGTACTTCCGCAAACCCACAACGCGCGACTCGCTTCAATCCCCAACGCTTCCGCCAGTTCCTCCGCACCCTCAACGGAATCATGGACTTGCGCCGTATCCCACTTAAGCGACGACGTAACGTCTACGCGGTTGGGCGGTACGCCCATCGTCTTGAAGCGATCCGCGATCGTTTCGTCCTGAACACCCACCCACGCCAGCTTGCGGAACATGGAACGCGCGATGGGCCCCAAATACGAAAGCCTCCTCGCGCTTCTCGACGTGAATCGCCCGTTGATCACGACGACCGGAACGTCGCGCCGCTCTGCCGAGCGAACCAGGTTGTACCAGACCTCCAGTTCCACCAGCACGATCATCGACGGCGCAATCGCCCGCATCGCCCGTTCCACAATGAAACTCAGGTCGAGTGGAAAGCGGAAGACGCGATCCGCGCCGTAGAGCTCCACGCCGCGAGCGAACCCCGTGTCCGTCGTCGTGGAAAAGACGATGTCGACGTCCTTCTCGCGCTGCTGGAGCATTTCGACCAGTCGCGGCGTCGCGTTCATCTCCCCCAGTGAAACGGCGTGGACCCAGATACGCCGCCGGGCGGGGTCCATCGGCCCAATCCTCCCGAACCGCTGGCCCCACCCCCGCCGGTTCTTGCCCAGGACGACCATTTCGTAGAGGAGGATCGGGAGATAGAGGATCCCGACGACGACGTAAACACCGTTGGCGAGCCAATGCATCGGTCGTTGATGGTAGCCGCTTCGCCAAAACCCGCCAGCAGAGGCGGCTCGCTCGATCGACCGCATCCGAGGTGGACACCTCGCTTCGGCCTTCAGCAGTGCGTCCGCTTGCGTTTCTCTGGGCTGTGATTACAATGCCCCGCTCCGACCGTACGGTGGGTTGCTGGAAACTCCCCGGCGGTTGAGGGTGGCCGCAATGGCTGAGATTGACGCGGAACTACTTGGGATCATGCAGTGCCCGGTGGGCCACGCTCCGTTGGTTCAGGTGGGCGACTGGCTTTACTCGACCGACGCCGAAACGCGCCGGCGCTATCCGATCCGAGACGGCATTCCGATCATGTTGATCGAGGAGGCCGAGGTGGTTGAGCCCGACGAATTCGCGCGGGTTATGGCCGAGGCGAAAAAGAACGGAAACACGTAACACACAACAAAACGGTAACGATCTATGAAGAGACCGCCGATTAGACATCAAGGTAAGCAGCGTTTCGCCGATCGCGGGGGAGATGGCTGGGTTGGCCCCGTCGTCGACTACAAAGAGGTCGAGTTGCTACGCAAGTTCCTCACGCCCAGCAGCAAACTCATGTCGCGCAAACGCGCAGGCACGAGCTCCCAGGAGCAGGCTGACCTCAAACGCGCCGTCAAACGCGCACGGTTGCTCGCGCTCATTCCCTACAGCGGTACGTAGACGTCTTCCGCGGCACGCAGACGTCTGCGATCGCTCGCGCGAACAAGGCTTTTTCCCGAGCCGCGGGCTTCAGCCCGCGCGGACGCTCGATGTTCGAAATCACTCGAACTGAGGCGACCACCACCAAAAGCCCTCAATCTTCATCAAGAAATCCGCGCAGCAGTGGCAATATGCGCTCGTGCGCATCTTCAACCACATAATGACCCGCGTCTGCGAAGCGGTGGACGCACGCTTGCGGGAAACGCTCGATCCAACTCGACAAAAACGCGTCGTTGAAGCAGAAATCGCGTCCACCCCAGAAGATGATCGTACGCCGATCGCGTAGTAGTTCGAGTCGCGATTCGATCTCACGCATGACGGCGTAGCTCGCTACGCTTGGGTTCCGCGGAATGTCCTCAACGAAGCGAAGGATGGCCACGCGATTGGCGAAGCTGTCGTAGGGAAGTAAATAACCCCTGGCGACCTCGCGTGTCATCCGATCCCTCTTGACGCAGGCGATTCGCAGCGCCGCCCGTGCGAACAAGTTCAAACCGCGCACGCCAATTGTTCCCAAGATCGGCCAGCCGCAGACGCGAATCCGAAGCGGTGTCGGCCCGCCCAAAAACGCCGCCGCGTTAAAGATCACCAGTCGCCCCACGCGATCGGGTTCCTGGACCGCCCAACCCATACCGATCGCCCCGCCCCAATCGTGACCGGCAAGCGTTACAGACTCAAGACCCAGGTGTTCGATAAGCCGCCGCAGGTTCTTGATGTGCGTCGCCAGCGTGTAGGGATAGCGCTGTGGTTTGTCCGACAGACCGCAACCGATGTGGTCCGGAACGATGACGCGATAGCTGTCGCGCAGCCCGATGACCAACTCTCGAAAATAAAAAGACCAGGTGGGGTTACCGTGCACCAGCACCACCGGCGGGCCCTCACCTTCGTCGACGTAGTGCAGTCGTTGACCGTCGACGTCGAGATAGTGAGATTCAAACGGGTAGAGGTGTCGTAGACCGGCGCGATCGATATCCATCGCGCAGCGTCACCACCGAACGCCGAGCATGACGCTGCTCAAACCACTTCCGATGCCCAGCATGGCAATCTTGCTGCCCGATTCGGGCGGATCCCGCTCCAGCCCCATCGCCATCGTAAGCGGAAGTGAGACCGATCCAACATTGCCCAAAAACTCGAACGTCGAGAAATCTTTCCTCGCATCCAGCCCGAGCTCTTCGTAAAGCATATCCCGATGTGCCGCCCCGACCTGGTGGCTGAACGTACGATCCACCTCCGCCCCGTTCCAACCGAGCGCTTCGGTCGTGACCTTCCAGGTATCAGCCGCGAGTTTGCATCCGCCCGACAGCAGCGTCTCGGCGTCGGTGTTCATACTCATCTCGGCGCCGTCGGCGAAGCCCGTATCGGCGCTTCCGCGGCACAACCCGTTGTGATGCGTCGCCGTGAGAACCGCACCGCCAAGCAACCGGTGATCCGCCTGCGCCACCGAATCGTGTGCCAAGACCAGCGCGACCGCCCCCGATCCGATCGTCAGAGACGCAAACGCCGTCTTGAACTCCTGGCGGGTAAGCGTTCGCGCCTTGCGGAGGAGCTGATCGATCGTCGTGCGCACCAACTGCCGGCTGCTCTCGCCCGCGACGATCAGACCTCGCTTGACCTGGCCCAACTCAATCATGTTCGCCAGCGACGTAATTCCGTTAAGAAAACCCAGGCACGCGTTGGAAATGTCGTACATAATCGAACGATCGGGCAGCCCCAGATTGTCGTGCACGACGGCCGCCGTGGCGGGTTCCAGGCAGTCACGCGACACGGACGTGTGCAGCAAACACTCGACGTCTTTCGCCGAAACGCTCGATTTCTCCAACGCCTGACGCCCTGCCTTGGTGCTGCCATCACTGGGAAGCGTACCCTCTTCCCAGAAACGCCGCTCACGGATGCCCGTCATCAACTCGAGCCGACCCTCATGAAGGCCGAACCGCTCGTAAATCGGCGCGAGCTCCCGCTCCAACTCCGCCGACGTCACCACCGTCTCCGGAAGAGCGTAGCCAAAACCCTCAAGACAAACGTGCTGGTACTTGAACATCCGTAGCCATCCCTGCGTCAGCAAAGACCATCCCGAACCCGGGTAGGGTGGGATTATAGTGAATCGCCGCCCACGCGACACCCCGACAGGGTTCGATAAAACCACCCCGCCTCAGCCTCACGTGCCGGCGGGGGCCGGGAAAAGGGGCTGCGGTTGACTTACCCGGCGACCGGGCCAACAACCTGATGGCGGGTCCGCAACGCTGGGCCGCCGTAGCGGGCTGCCCGTCGCAGCCTGCAATCCGCGTAGAGCTGCCGGCGCAAGCTCCGACGCACCGCCCGAGGAGGTGGAACGGTGGCGCCGTCCCCATACGTTCGCGCAAGATCCGCAACCGCACACATCGTCCTTACAGCGCTTTGCGCACTCACCGGCGCCGGCTGCGGATCGGGTGTCGGTGACAACCTCTTTCTATACGCCCCGCCCGCGGACTCCTGTGGCGGTGTTTTAGGCCGCGTGCAGCCGGCGACGGACGTGGTTCTGCTCGACTGGTCCGGCGGCCGAAGCAAGCTCTTCGACGATCTGCAGCTTGACCCGCTGGACCTGTCGGCGTTCGCGACGCTCGACGGAAGCACGCTTGCCGACGACGGCGAAGCGTTCAAAGATGCCGTCATCGCCGAGACCGCAACCATCCTCTGCGACATCCCGGGTGCAGCCGTTCACGTGACCGGATCCAAGGTATCGCTGCCCTCAGATTTCACGACGGTGCACATCGCTCAGGTGTTTTCTCCGACCGGTGGCGGGCAGATCGGTGAGGGCAGTTTCGACCCTTGTAACGTAGGTCACAACGACGCAGCCGTGATCTTCGGCGAAGAGCTGCGCCGTCTCGGTGGACCCTTCACCTTCGACGAATGGGTGCTGATGTTCGCCAACGTGACCGCTCACGAGATTGGCCACACGCTGGGCTTAGGTCACGTAGCCCGCCAGCCCCATGACGCCAGCGCCCGCCCGCTCTACGTTGAGCTCATGCTCGCTACGCACACCGTCTCCGAGATGATCCGCGAGCAGCGGTACCTCGCCTCAGAGTCCAACTGTCCCAGCGACGGCGACGTCCTACGACGCCGAGTCGACCTCGACGGGCCTTGCGTTGTAACCTCCGACTGATCCCCCTGGCCGGGGCGTTCCCAACGCGTTATCCCGGCCCTCACGGCCCCACGCCCCTGAAACCCTCAAAATGACCACAAGAGGGCCTATTTCAAGAAAAGTTTTATGTATCACAGTTTGTTTGACGAATAAAACATTATCATTAGACTTCCCTGTTGGTCGCGGGCTACGGGCTGACGCGTAGGCCGGGCGGCGAACTATTTCCTGTTTAGGGAGCAACAACTCATGCACGGCGACGGAGGACTATCGGCGACGCACGAAATGTACCTGAAGGTGCTCTATCGTCTCCAACTCGCCAGCGAGGTCGGGCGCGTACGGGATCTCGCCAAGGGTCTGGGGGTCACCGCCAGCACGGTCTCAGCCGTCCTCAAAAAGCTCGAACAGGCCGGGCTGACGAACCACGACCACTACGGCACAGTCAAGCTGTCGCCGGCGGGGATGAGAATCGCGGAGTGCGTTGTCCGTCGATTCGAAATCATCCGCACGCTGCTTTCCGAAGTGCTCGGGGTCGACGACGAAACCGCCGAGGTCGACGCCTGCGCGATGGAGCACGCGGTCAGCCCGGCCACGGTCAATCGCATGGAGCGGATGGTCGGTTTGGTGAAGGCAGGACAAATCGACCTTAGAGCGTTCGTCAAGGGCACAAACCGTTCCGAGGCCGGGCGATGTTGTGAATGCGAAACCGAAGGCGTGTGTCAAGCGGAAATCCAGATCACATCGGAATTGCATCCAGGACGGGCAGCTTCGTCGAAAGGCCTGGAGAATAGTATCCGTTGAGTGACGCGCAAACCAACTGTTTGTGCGCTTCGGCATGACCTGTACCGTCGGCGCGGCGGTCGTCATGGCGAGTTCCTTTGCGAGGACTAAATGATGAAAAAGAGGCTTGCGCTTTGTGTTGTCCTTTTTTATACAATCGTGCTCAACGCGGGTCGTGTCGATGCCGGCGAACGCCGTTTCACTTACGTGTACGAGGCAACGACCCTGAAGAAAGGTGAGTGGGAGTTTGAGCAGTGGGTCACTTGGAAAACTTCCAAGGAGACCAACCGTCACTACGACCGCTTCGATTTTCGCACCGAAATCGAGTATGGCGTAACAGACCACTTCCAGCTTGGCTTCTACCTCTCGGACTGGCGATACGAAGAGAATCGCCCGAAAGGCAAGCACCGCGGCGAGTGGCGAAACGTGGCCGTCGAGGCCATCTGGAATCTGACGGATCCGACCACGGACCCGATCGGGTTAGCTCTATACGGCGAAGTCAAGATCGGCGACAAGTTGTTCGAGCTTGAAGGCAAGTTTATCGTCCAGAAGAACTTTGGGAAGCTCACGCTGGCGTACAATGCGATCATTGAAGCAGAGTGGGAAGGCAGCCATTTCGAAGAAGACAAGGGCGAGCTCCAACAAACGCTCGGGTTGAGCTATCAGTTCTCGCCGAAGTTCCTTGCGGGCTTTGAGTTACTGCACGAAGTCGCGATTCCCGACTGGCGGGGCGCGAGTGGGAAAGGCATCTTGTACATAGGGCCGAACTTCTCGTACCGAACCGAGAAATGGTGGGCCACACTTACGCCCCTGTTTCAGGTAAGCGACGTTGAAGACGAGCCCGATTTCCAAATGCGGCTTATTGTCGGATTCCCAATCGGCGATTGATGGCCGGCTACGTCCGGTCGCTTTACTTCGTGGCAGCGAAAACGCGCGTTGTACGGCTGTTCTGACACCCTTACCAAGAGACCGTCGAAAATGCACGCGAAAGAAACCACTTGGAGGAGAAGACAAATGCGTCTGCTGCTTGCAAGCGGCGTGAGCCTTACCTTGACATTCGCCGGTTGCCTCACGATTGAGGAGATGGCACCACCAGTGGGTCCAGAGTTTTTGCGAACCCGGACGAAGAACGATGTAGCGCTATCCGTCCTGGAACGAGGCCGTGAAGTGTATCTAGCGGATTGCACTCGTTGCCACAGTGTGGAGCCGATCAGCCGATACTCCAAAAATCATTGGCACACAATCATTGAACGAATGGGGCCGCTGTCCAAGTTGGATGAATCCCGCACTGCCGCGCTTCAGGCGTATGTCCTTGCGGCACACACTGTTCTGGCAATCGAAACTGCGAATGAGCGACACCAACGGATGAGTAACGGTCTGCCGTTACCGCAGCGTAACGAATAGCGAACGGATTGGACAGGGGGGAGGCGAGCGCGGTTTACTTGCGTGAATTGTGAACAGAAAAATGGTGACCGGCGATGGCATCATCGCTGATGAGTGCAAGGTGTCTTGCGGAACTGTATCCGCAATACTTCCTTCGTAGATGACAAAAAAGGAGAATGCCGTGAAGAAATCAAGGGTTTGGAAAACAATGATGCTCGTTGGTGGTCAGGCCGTACTGTTCGCTTCTGGCGGCAGCTGCCTTCCCGACAATATTTTGGCTGAGACGGCTGGGGAAATTGTGAACGGTTTGATTATTGCTGGATTCAACATGTTCGCTGCTGGAAGCGGCTTTCAGATTTAACATGTCGAGCTGGCGTAACCCGCATCGCAGGCAATTTGCTCCCGGTGCGGGCTGCGCTGGCTTGCTTTCGACGTAACGCGGCGTTCTTTCACCAGCATCGTGCGATGCTGCGCCACATCGCGGTGCGGACCGACCACATCGCCGTCAAACACCGTCCGTAACAAATGAGGCCCTGAGGGCCGTTTTTCAGCATATTCTCGCCAAGTCCGGGACTGCGCGAGCTAGACTTGAACACATGGAGCACGGTTCCTATACTTGCTACTGGTCTGGATCCGAAAGGTGGGCTTCATTTGTCAGATGTGAGTGCCGCAAGCTTCCAAGTCGCTTCATGCCAAGCTAGCATCTTCACGCCGGATGGCGACCTCGCCGTGAACAAGGTCATGAAGGCTCTGTATCCGAAGCTGAGTGACGTTTTCGACGGAGAACCAACCATCTTGCCCCCTGTACCGGAGGGAGCGCCGCCTGAAATCCCGCGAATCATCATCGCTAGCAAGTCGCACGAATGGCGTTGCGAATTCTCTCCGGCGCGCGTCAATGTGTATTGGCTGCCTACCCAGACCGCTGAACCAACGATCACCGTAAGCGAATTTCTTACACAGGCTACGGAGATTTTCCTCGGATATGTTGAGCATCTCAGCCCTCGTGTTGCGCGACTTGCCGTCATGACAACACGATTCGCAGTGCACGAAGACCCGGGATTGTTCCTGGCGCGACACTTTTGTAAAAAACAGTGGGACGAGCAACCGCTAAACAGGCCGGAAAACTTTGAGTTGCATGCGCACAAGCGTTTCACGCTTCCGGACGGCCTTGATGTCAACTCTTGGGCACGAAATAAGACAGGACGGCTATCACGAGGCGGAGAGGAAGAACCGATCATACTGTTCGAGCAAGACATCAATACGCTCGCCGAAGGACTGTCAGAGAAAGCGTTTTCTGATGCGAAGATCAGGGGCTTCTTTGATGTGATCCCCAACCAACTCGAACAGATCTTAGGACTGTACTACCCAGGAGGCTAACGCGCCGGTGATCTCATGTCGCGAGTATTGATCGCAAAGTCGGCGAGCGGAACACATACAGATTCCCGCACATCCTCCAACCTGGAGACTCCAAAGCTGCGCGACGAGACGAAGCTGCCTGAACACGGCGAAGACCTGGGCTTCGGTATCGCTTCTGCCACTCTGTTGACAGTCTCTGGCGGCGAGGTGGATCGATCTGGCGACCATAAAATCGTTTGGCTATGGTTCAACTATTCGGACACATCCGCTGCTAGCGATGATATCGGGCTTCAGTACCATGTTCAGCGAGTGCTGCCCTCTGTCGCGCGTGCCGGTGCGATCGAACTGGAGAAACTTGGCGAGGTTATCAGGCGGCTCTGGGGTTGCGATTCGTGGATCACGCGCGAGCGCTTCTTAAGCTTCGATCGGGGCAAGCGGCGTTATGAGCGTTTCCGCGACGAGATCGTCGCGATGCCCGAGGCCGGAGCTCGAATCTTTGTCGAGGTCTGGCCGGGTCGAACGCTTTGCGGTCTGATCGAACGCACACTTGCAGGCCGACCGTTCGTAACGATCAACATGGATCAACCTGGGCGGCACGGGCTGCTCCAACTGGTCCACGCGCTGGGACAGCTTGCCT
>JADFRO010000101.1 GCA_022561255.1 Planctomycetota bacterium
CCAATGGTGCGGCTGGTCGTCTTCACGCTGTGTAACGTAGGTGATCGTTCCCAAAGTCGCGGCGCGCTCGACGGGTGACACGTGCAGATAGGTGTTGCGTACTTCGACGAGCGAGCGCGCGGCGATGCGCGGTGTGCGAACGCCGTGTATCTCGATGATTCGCCGATTCGTCAGGACGTACCAGGTCGGCACCCACCGAACGATCGCAAAACCGAGGCGTGCGATGCCGATGAGCAGCACGATCTGGGCACTAGCCGTAACGGAAACACCAGGCAGGGGTCGCGCGAGCACGGTGAGCGCGGTCGCCAGCAGCGAGGCGGTGACAAGCCAAGGGGCTGAGTCAAACACCGGCCGCCACATCGACGGCTTAATCGCCAGGATGATGATCTCGCCTCCGTCGACCAGACCGGTCGGCAATGATGCCCATCGAGAGGCGACTTCAGCGACGCCCGACGTCGACTCGGAACCGGCGGTAGCGAAGGGGGAGGCGGCTGGTTTGGGCGGGGCAATGACCACAGTGTCGGACTTATCGGCCATCATAGCTGTCCGGTTGCGTTGCTCCGGTAAAAAGGGTCGATCACGCCCCCATCGCTATCCAACCGCGACGGGCTGGCGTGGCACGTTGGCCAACATGCGTTCCAGTGCCAGCAGGGCCAGTCGCCGGGTTTCGCCGTTGACGCGAATCGCGTTGACGACGCGACCTTCGACCAGCTCGTCGAGAACCCACAACAGGTGCTTGGGGTCCACGCGGTACATGGTCGCACACAGACACTGGATGCCAGCCAACGACCGGACGGACTTTTCAGGATATTGGTCCGTCAGCCGGCTGACGAGATGAATCTCCGTTCCAATCGCCCATTTTGATCCGGAAGGAGCCTCACGCACGGTCTTGATGATGAACTCGGTGCTGCCGGCGAGGTCGGCGTTTTGGACGACCTCCCAGGTACACTCGGGGTGGACCAGAATCTTGGTGCTCGGGTCGGCTCGACGAATGTCGTCGCACTGCGCCGGCGTGAACAACGCGTGTACGCTGCAGTGACCTTTCCACAGCAAGACCTTGGCTTCGTGAACACGAGCGGCGGTCAGGCCGCCGTTGATGATGTTCGGATCGTAAACGACCATCTTTTCGAGCGGGATGCCCATCGCGTATGCGGTGTTGCGGCCAAGATGTTGATCGGGCAGGAAGATGATCTTGTCACCCTGCTTGAAGGCCCATTCGAGAATCTTGCCGGCGTTGCTGCTCGTGCAACACGCCCCACCGTGACCGCCGCAGAACGCCTTGATCGACGCGGCTGAGTTTACGTAGGTAATCGGAATGACGTTGGCGCCGCACTTGTCGACGATGAACTCCCAGGCCTCTTCGAGTTGATCAAGATCGGCCATGTCGGCCATGCTGCAACCGGCGCCGAGGTCAGGCAGGATCACCGTCACGTCGTCATCGGTGAGGATGTCGGCGGACTCAGCCATGAAGTGTACGCCGCAAAAGACGATAAACTCCACCCCTTCTTTCTGCGCGCCGATTTGAGCGAGTTTCAAGCTATCGCCGGTGAAGTCGGCGAAGCGGAAGACGTCATCTTGTTGATAATGGTGGCCGAGGATGACAAGACGCGGGCCGAGCTGACGCTTTCGATCGGCGATGGCCAAAGCCATCTCGTCGTCGGTTAGCGACGCGTACTTGTGCGGAAGTGGCGGTTGGAACAACATGACGATCCCCACGTTGGCGGCCCCGACGGACGGCTCGCTCTTCGCCTTGCAGCCGTACTCATCGACCAACCGCCGTAGGAATTATAGCTCATAGGATGGCCGCAGGCAAAGTAAACGATAGGCGGTCGCTGGCCACTAGGCCTCGGCACTGGTAAAGTTTGAAATGTCCTCCTGCGGCGGTAGAATTCAATTTCGATTCCGCGAAAACGAATGGAGGTGACTCTTGAAATATTTCGCGAACCCGTAAACACCCCACTACAGGGGATAACCACGGCTCTGCGGGTAAAGCATCGACAGGGATGCGACAGAGCAAAATGACGTGGTATCTGCGCGACGCGACGCAAGTATTACGAGCCCGTTGGACCTGTCTCCAGCGGACTCGCCCTCTTGGACTCCGTTCCGGCCGTGCGGTACGATGCTTGCTTGAGAAAGCCCTGGGACGACAGCGTCTGACGAAGGGCGGTCGGATGGCGTGACGCGTCGTCGAAAGAGAGCAGTTTATGACCTTTGAACTACGCGGCGAGGCCGTGGCGGCGGCACATTCGCTGGAAGAACTCAAGCTCGTCTACCGCATTCTCCATTCGCACCTCGCACAACATACGGAGCTGATGGACACGCACTTTCTAATCGAACTGCAGAACTTCCTTCATCGTCAGGCGGTGGCTGAGGGCGTCGACTCAAGCGATCACAGCGCGTGGGACGCTTGGCTGGGGAACGTCGACGCGACGCCCTGCGACGTGCGCTTGCGCCGGCGAAGACAGATCAAACCCGACGGCGAGACGTAGCAGTATGAGGAAGCTCAGTCATCCCGAGCCGCATGCTTTAGCTTGCGCGGCGCCGCAATGAACGATCGTGCTCTGACTCGCTGAGGTTTCGCGCGGGCTTAAGCCCGCGGCTCGGGTAGACAGGGAGTCTGGCGCAACGCCGAACCACCAACGACGGCGCTAATGAGGCTCGTCGCTGACGACCTCGCCGTTGATGATCACGCCGACGCAATGGCTTGTGTACTCAAACGGATCGCCGTCGTAGAGCGCGACGTCACCGTCTTTTCCCACTTCAAGCGTTCCAACGCGATCGTCGATGCCGAGGATCTTCGCCGCTCCGCTGGTGATCGTTGCGAGCGCTTGTTCAAAGGTCAAACCGTTGGCTGCGGTTTGAGCGGCCTCGAACAGCACGACACGCGTCTTGGGCACGTAACTCTCGTAACCGCTTTGCATCGCGATCTCAATACCCGCTGCGTGAAGTCGCGCGGCGTTCTCGAACGTCATGTTCTTCATCTCGCCGTACGCGCGGACCATCGGCGGATGGACGATGACGGGGACACCGGCTGCCTTGATCCGATCGGTGAGCATGTAACCCTCCGCGGCCCCGTCGAGAATCAATCGCAGGCCGAACTCCTCCGCGAAGCGAAGTGCGCTGGCGATGTCCTGAGCGCGGTGGGCGGTGATCAGGATGGGAAGCTCACCGTCGAGGACGCGCACGAGCGCCTCGAGCGCTAGATCGCGCGCGGGCTTCTTGTCCTCCTTGGCGGTGGCTAGCTTCTTCTTGTATTCCCGTGCTTTTATGAACTTGGCTCGCAGAAGCGCCATCATCTTACCGCGTGTTCCGGGTGATTTACCTTTTTCTGTTTTTCGAGCACGTTCGCTTAGTGTTGCGGCGATCATGGCTGTCTCAACGACGACGGCCGCTTCGATCGTGTTTCCCGTCGTCTTGACGATGCACGTCTGGCCGGAAATCAGCTCACCCGGCGCGTGGCCCGTGTGCAAGGTTGTGATGCCGAAGTTGCGAACCCAGGTGATGAGCTTGTCGTGAGCGTTGTAGGCGTCGATCGCGCGTAGCTCGGGCTGAATCGGCGCGGAACGTTCGAGCTGGTCCTGATCCTGCTTCTGGTTGAGGATTCCGCTTAGCCCGACGGTGCTATGGGCGTCGATCAGTCCCGGTGTGACGACTTTGGCCTGCAACACACGGAAGCCACTGGGGATCGTCACCGTATCGGCGGGGCCCACGGCTATGATCTTGCCGTCTTGGATCACCACGACACCGTTTCGAATCGGAGGGCCGGCCATGGTGTGTATCACGTCGCCGCGAACGGCGACCTGCGCAACGGCGCGCTGCGCGACGACGAGCGTGAGAAGCAGAGCCGGCAGGCGGATGTATCTGAGCGTTGGCAGCATGATTACTGATCCTCCTGATGATCCATGCAACACAAGTAGGGTCGCAGATCGTCGCCCGCACCGAAACCTCCGACGGCGTGAAGACGATCTTCCGGATCGCTGCGGTCGAACACCTTCTTACCGTCGATCCACGTCTCAAGAACCTTCGCGTATACGCTGAGTGGATCGCCGTCGAGGATGATGAAGTCGGCGTCCTTGCCGACTGTCAACGAACCGATGCGATCTTCCAGATCGAGCATCTTGGCACCTGCGAGTGTGAGCGAAGCGAGCGCTCCGGCGCGGGAGAGCCCCCCGCGAGCGCCCAAAGCCGCCGACCGGAAGAATACGCGTGAGTCGGTGATCCAGTCGTCGGTGTGATAGGCGACCAGCACGCCTGCTTTTTCCAGGATTCCGCCCGTTTCAAACGCAAGCTCAGCCGCTTCGAGCTTGCCGCCCGGGCTGTCGATCATGATCACCGAACAGGGCACGCCCGCCTTGGCGATCTCGTCGGCTACCTTCCACCCCTCGCTGACGTGATGCAACACGACGCGGAAGCCGAACTCCTTGGCGAGTCTCAGCACGGTCATGATGTCGTCGTGGCGGTGCGTGTGGTGATGAACCATACGCTTGCCCTCGAGCACCTCGACGAGGGCTTCAAGACCCAGATCGCGGTCGGGCATTTTTTCCGGATCGTCCTTCGCCCGTGCGATCTTATCTCGGTACTCCTGGGCCTTGATGTACTGCGCACGAATTAGCGCCGCCGACTTGCCACGCGTGCCAGGGAACGGTGGTTTTCGATGCGAGTTGGTACCGTTGGCCATCTTGATGCCGCCCATGATCTTGCCGTCGCCGTCGAAGATGAACATGTCGTCGATGGTCCGCGCCTCACGCAGTTTAACGTAAACGGTCTGGCCGCTGAGAAGATGACCCGAGCCCGGCATGATGTTCAACGTCGTGAGTCCGCCCGCACGAGCGCGGCGAAAGCCGGAGCTATGGACGTTCAGCGAATCGTAGATCCGAACGTCCGGTTGAATCGGCGCAGAGCCGTCCGCTCCGCCGAATCCGCCGATGTGGCTGTGCGTATCGACGAGTCCCGGCATGACGACCTTTCCCGAGACATCCACGCGCTCGGCTCCGGCAGGTATTTGAACCGCACCCGCTTTACCCACGCCCGTGATCTTGCCTCCGCTGACCACGAGAACGCCGTTGGGAATCTCTTCGCCGTCAATCGGAATCACCCGCGCGCCGATAAAAGCAATAGGCCTATCCTGCGCGGAAGCGGTCACACATCCGCCGACGAGCATGGCCACGGAAACAATGAGCGATCGTTGCAAGAATCACCTCCACAATTTCAGTTGACGTTTGGCGCCGGTCGTAGCGCCGTGTTTCGGCGGTCCCGCGACACATGACTCTTGCCTGAGGCGCGGGCGGAATGAAATCCGCCATTGGCGGAGCCCGCGCGACGTCGTGAATCGCCGCGACCGCCGGATGTCTTTGTGAGCCCGCGCAAGCTAAAGCATGCGGCTCAGATCGTCGTGAAACTTTGAAACACAGTACGTGCTCCAACGCCTCCAAACCCTGTCCGACGGCATCCTAGTGGATGAGCGCCGCCCCCGCCAGCGGCCTTCACACTTCGGCTGAAGCGCGTACCATGGCGCCATGTGCGGAAGATTTACGTTAGCGACGGCGCCGGAAATCGTCGCGGAGTTTTTTGAACTCTCGGTGAAGCCCGACTGGCCACCCCGGTACAACATCGCGCCGACGCAGGCGATTGCGACGATTGTGCAGGCGGGTAGCGAACGCGTTTTCGCCCTGCGCAGGTGGGGACTGATCCCCCCGTGGGCGAAGGAGGCGAGCATCGGGGCACGCATGATCAACGCTCGAGCGGAGACCGTCGCGTCGAAGCCGTCGTTTCGATCGGCGTTTCGCACGCGGCGATGCCTCGTCATTGCCGACGGGTTTTACGAATGGGCCAAGTTCGCGCGCGGCAAGCAACCGCATTACATCCGCATGGCCGATGAGGCGCCGTTTGCGTTCGCAGGTCTGTGGGAACGCTGGGATGGCTGCGGCAACGCCGTGGAATCCTGTACGATCATCACCACAACGCCCAACGATCTGGTGCGCAAAATCCACGACCGCATGCCCGTCATTTTGCATCCCCAAGACTACGACCGCTGGCTTGACCTGCAAGACGACGACGTAACGAAGCGGGAAGCATTGCTCCGCCCCTACCCGGCGGAGCGCATGAAGGCATACGCCGTCGGGGTGCGGGTCAACTCTCCTGCGCGGGACGATCCGCAATGTGTTGCGCCGTTGTGAGACGTTACGGCCCGATGCCGATCGGGGATTGTGCGCCCGTGGGATCGTCATGAAAATGACGTTCCCACCAGGGATGGAACCGCGCTGTGAACTTGTTGTACTCCTCGGAGACGACGATGATGTTGTTCGCACGGGCAACGTTCTCGGGCGGCCGATGAAGCGTCGCGGAGATCGACAGCTCCGTAGCACCTCGAATGATCGTCAGGTCAACGACGGCGCCGGGGCGAAGATCACGGATAATGAAGCTGAAACTGTTTGAGATGCCTCGCCCGGTGCCTTCGACCGGCTTGCCGTTCAGAGCGATGATGACGTCGTCTTTTGCTACACCGGCGTGAAAGGCTCCGGTATCGTCAATGACGCCGGCCACGAGCACACCGACACGCCCTTCGGGCAGTTTGGTGTCAAAGCCTTTGGGAAGCCGCGCGTTCGGGCGGCCGGGCTCATACGGCCTCATGCTGATGCCGAGGAATCCGTGCTTGTCCAGAACGTGGTGATTCAGGTAGGAAGTCCGCACGATCTGTTCGATGCGCAATCGCGTTTCGAGATCGTCGGATCGGTGGTAGGCGGTGCGAAGTCTGTTCATCGCGGGTGCGCCGACTTGGATGAGACCCTGCGTGGCCGCCTGGCGCGCCTCATAGGATGCGGAGCCCAATCGGACGATCCAGCCATCGACCTTGACGGCTGTAGGTTCGTCCAAGGACAGCTCGAATTCCTCACCCGCAGGGACAACGTCCGCACGTGCGTCCAGGGGAGGGAGTTGTCCAGAGGCGAACGGTGCCCGAGCAAACACCGCCGCTAGGATCGCTAGTAAAAACCGCGCTTCTGCGTACATGGCAGGATTGACCTACGTTGCGAGAGCCCCTAATCCACCGGTAAGATTATAACATCGCCGCGAGCGAAGCAAACGTGAGGGTGCCCCATCCTTCGCCAACAGGAGGGTGCCCCATCCTTCGCCAACAGCGAAGGGTGGGGGATGGACGAAATTCCGGGGCTGTCGTTTGGTCAATCCGTCCCCCACCCTTGCTGCGCAAGAATGGGGCACCAGTGCAAACGCAAGCGGGAACGATCCGGTGTGCGGGAACGGCTGAGGCCCCTGCGCTTGCCCTGCCGAAGCGGAGTCGACCGGGGCAGTCGGCCTGCCGATAATATAGAGGTTGTGTACCGACGGCGAAGTCGACAAGGACAGCATCCATGAAACAACCGACGATGGGCATCGTTGTGGGTGGCGGGCCGGCGCCCGGAATCAACGGGGTGATCGGCGCCGCCGCCATCGAGGCGGTTAACAACGGTCTCCGCGTCGTCGGTATCTACGACGGCTTCAGTCACCTCGTCAGCGACGATTTCGACGCGAACACACACACGCGAACGCTGAACATCAAGGAGATGAGCCGCATCCATTTTGACGGCGGATCAATCCTGCGCACCGCGCGAGCCAGCCTCCTCGATCAGAAGGCACTTGAAACGTCGACGGTCGTTCAGCCGGATCGCGACAGGGTCGAGCGCGTGGTTACCAATCTGCGGGGATTGGGCGTCACGCACTTGCTCACGATCGGGGGTGACGATACGGCGCTGAGCGCGCGCTTCGTTGCGGAGCATTCGGGCGGAAGGATCCGTGTGGTTCACGTTCCCAAGACGATCGACAACGACCTTCCGCTTCCGGGAGACATCCCCACGTTCGGTTTCAGCACGGCGAGACACGTAGGCGCAAGCATCATCGCCAGCCTGATGGAAGACTCGCGTACGACCAGCCGGTGGTATGTGGTGGTCACAATGGGGCGTAACGCGGGGTTCTTGGCCCTTGGAATCGGAAAATCCGCCGGGGCGACGATCACACTCATTCCGGAGGAGTTCGGTGAGTCCACAACCGTTCACGACGTAGCCGACATCCTCGAGGGGGCGATGCTCAAGCGTCGAACGATGGGTCGCCGTGACGGCGTGGCGGTCCTGGCTGAGGGAATCGCGTACAAACTAGGGGATCAAAAAGAGCTATCGAACTTACTTGGCAAAGACGTACCCGTCGACGCGGCCGGTCACCCCAGACTTTCCGAAGTACCGCTCGCGCAGATTCTCAAGGAGGAGCTTTGCCGACGTTTCGCTGAGCGCGGGGATTCGATCACAATCGTGGGGCACGTGCTGGGTTACGAGCTGCGGTGCGCCAAACCGAAGACTTCGGACCTGGGTTACACGCGTGATCTGGGCCACGGCGGCGTGCGGCTGCTCCTGGACTCGACGATGGAGCTTCCGCCGGGCGTCATGGTAACGATGCAGAACGGCAACCTCGTGCCGATGTCCTTCGAGGACATGATTGATCCGACCACAAATCGCACGCGCGTCCGAACCGTCGATCTGGAAAGCTACTCCTACAGCGTCGCTCGCGCGTACATGATCCGCCTGGAGAAGGCCGATTTCGAATCGCCTGCGGCGCTAGCGGCACTCGCCAGCGAAGCGAAGATGACGCCGCACAAGTTCCGCGAACGGTATGAGCACGTCGTTCGCGAAGATTCGGTGTCGGACGCCGCCAGGCGGGCTTGTCCCATCGTGCTCACGACGTAGCACGGTATCCGAGTACGGAAGACGCTCAAGTGTCGCTATGTCTACGGCCTCTGCGAACCGAAGTTGCCGCCGCAGCGTATGGATCACGGCGGCGCAGAGTATTGCAAGCACGCCCGTGGACCCTGGCAGGTTGACCCTTGCCCTTGATACGTCCCGCCCTGCTCCGTGCATCCACACTGGGTCATCCCCGGTATGCATTGGGTTCCGACGCAGCAAGCACCACGAAAGATAATCCCCTCGCATTCGTCGGGAATGCCGTTGTTGTTGAAACAGTCCGAGCCCGTTCCGCACCCCGGGACGTTGCAAT
>JADFRO010000102.1 GCA_022561255.1 Planctomycetota bacterium
CGCAAAACGCCAAGCCACTCGATCAAGCGGTTGGGATCTTCCTGGGCCATTGAGTTCGATCCTACGCTGATCCGCCCTCAGCCGTAACCGGTCACGCCCGCGCGACGTACGCGGCCCGGTGAATCTCACGTCCCTCGCGGACGTACTTGATCTCGAAATTGGTTCCCTGCCAACCCGGTCCCGACGACGCCTCCGCCTCTTCCCACGGCACCTCGGCTAGGCCTTCGTGGCTGCTCAACAGATCGATCATCTCCTGGAAATACTCGGCGTGATCGGATTGAACGAGCCAGCGCCCACGGGCGTTCAGCACGCGGACGGCTGCATCAACGAAATCGGGTTGGATAAGCCGTCGTTTGTGGTGGCGCTTCTTCGGCCAGGGATCGGGATGGTACAGGTGCAGCACATCCACACAGCCTGGCCTTAAATGGTTCATCACGAAAAACCGCGCGTCCGTACGCATGACGCGAACATTGGAAACGCCCCGGCGCGCCATCCGGTCGGCGCAGTATTTGTAGTACTTGTTCGCCCATTCAATACCGAGCAGTCGCACACCGGGGTTGGCCAGCGCTCGATCGAGCAGGAAACCGCCCTTGCCGCATCCGATCTCCAACTCGAACGAACCGGGAGTGTCGAACCAGGCCACGGGATCGACGATCTCTCCCTCGGCCGGCGGATCAACTGCGATGCTCTCTGCGGTCAGCATGTGCCCATCTTGGCCGCAACCCCGCGCAAATTCAAGACGATCGACCGATCCGTTCGCATTCCTTTGTGCAGAACCGGTCCGTCATACCCGCGATGTAGTCGCAGATCACGCGATCGACCCCCTGCTCGTCGACGCGCGATGCGAAACGCGGGGGCATCTTGTCGGGTCCAGCCCGATAGAACGCGAACAGCACCGCGATCCTTTCACGTCCCTGGGCGTCGAGCTTGGCAACGGACGGATGTCGGTAAACCCGCGACGCAAGAAACTCTTCCAACTCGACCAACCGCCCCTCGACGGGCTGCGACATCAACACCTTTGGCCGCGAGGGGGAGGTGCCGCCAGTCGAAACCGACCCCTCACGAAGCAGCGGGCGCGACGTTTCGACAACATCGATCAGCAACGTGTCGAGCAACTTGTTCAAAACCAAACGACGAACGGCGTGCAGTGGCTCCGACTTGAGCGACACGTCCACGGCTGCGCACGCCTCACGCCACAGGACGACGCCAGCCAACGCCTCACCGTCGACGAACTCCGCACCGATCGCGTCCTCAAGATCGTGCGTATTGAACGCGATTCGATCGGCGATCGAAACGACCTGCGCCTCGACCGAACCAACGCCCGCCGCACCGACACACATCGGGTCGTCATAGCTCGTCGCATGGGCAGCCAGCCCCTCACGCGTCGCGGCCGTGAGATTCAACCCACGAAAAGCGGGGAACGGATGCTCCAAAAACTCCACAACGCGCAATGAGTGCCCATTGTGGTTGAACCCGCCGCACTCCGACATGGCCTCATTCAGCGCCGCCTCGCCCGCGTGGCCAAACGGTGGATGACCAAGGTCGTGCGCAAGCGCGATCGCCTCCGACAGCGGCTCATTCACACGCAGCACGCTCGCCAAAGTCCGAGCGATTTGCGCCACCTCCAGGGTGTGGGTCATGCGTGTGCGAAAGTGATCGTGATAGCTCGGCGCGAAGACTTGAGTCTTACCCTCGAGCCTGCGGAAGGCGGCGCTCTCTATGATGCGGTGGCGATCCAGATCGAACGGACCTCGCAACGAATCTTCTTCTCGCTCGCCATGCGCTCGGCCACCACCGTCGGCGGCCAGCGTAGCGTACGACGTGAGATTGGATTCGCTCATCGACTTGGTCAAGTCGCTAACTCCTACCGACGTAACGCCCGTTCCTATTCGAGACAAACCGCGTCGATCTCGATCAACATCGCCGGGTCGATCAGCGATTTGACCTCCACCATGGTCGTAGCCGGTGGATGATCCTTAAAGAACTCACGGTGCGCACGCCCGAACGCCTCCCATTGAGCGATATCGGTCACGAACATGCGTGTGCGAACGACGTCGGACATGGCTGCCCCCAGATCCTTCAGAGCGTTCTCAATCAGTTCCAGGCAGCGCCGCGCCTGTCCATATCCGTCACCCGGCGCAAACACGCTGCCATCGGCATCAATCGGCGCGGTTCCCGTCACATAAACCTGATTCCCAGCGCGGACCGCGCGACAGTACCCGACCTGCTTTTCCCATTTCGTGCCCGTATGCACCCGTTGAAACGTCATGGCGGGGCTCCTCTGCTTCCAAAGCGTCGTACGTTCCAGTGCTCGGTCTTCGTCAGTTACGGTGGCGCGGGTGCCTTGAGCCCGAGGGCGTCGACCATCACGTGAAAGATAACGTTTTGCTCGATCACACCGCGAAACAAATGCGCTTGGGGACCGTCGGCATAGAGCGGCACATCTTCACCGCCGTGGGTTTCAACAGCCATGCGCACGGTCGCTTCCTGCCGGTAATCCGGAGCGGTGGTTAAAGCGTTTGTGAGAACAGGCCGCGGCGCGTCGCACAGAGCGCCTGGACCGTTGGCGTAGCCCAGAATCGAAAAACGCTTCCCCTTCGCGTCGTGGTTGAGTTCGTGAAGCACCTCGTTGAACCGTTCGTCCGCGCTCTCCACGATCCCCAAAATGGGCTGGCCTCGCTGAGCGTAACCGGCGATCGTAAAAACGTGGCTGTGGTCCGCCGTGACGATAATCAGCGTCTCGCGTCGATCGGTCTTACGTACCGCCACGCTGACCGCCTTTGCAAATTCGATCGTGTCCACAAGCGCCCGGTAGGCGTTCGTGGAATGATGCGCATGATCGATCCGCCCGCCCTCAACCATCAGGAAGAAACCCTTCTTGTTGCGAGCGAGTAGATCAAGCGCCTTAGCCGTCATCTCGCTGAGCGACGGCTCGCCGGCTGAGTCGCCCAAACGATCGTGCTCGTACCGCATGTGCGAGGGCTGAAACAATCCCAGGAGATGATCGGTCGTGGATGGATCGATCGCGTCAAATCCGGCTCGATTCCACACATAGGCGGATCGCGGCCTTTTGGTCCATTCCTCCGTCAGGTCTCTGCCATCCGCCCGGTGTCCCCAAACGGCTGGGTCTTCCGGGTCCACGGCCGACGACGGTCGAAAGTTTCCGCGTCCACCGCCCAGCGCTACTTCCAGACCGTCACCCACGTCGTACTCGATGAACTGTCGTGCGACATCAACGGCACCGGCCATCCGCGCCGTGGCGGGGATCCACCCGTCGTCCTCCCAATGACGATCCGGCGTGTGGGCGTACAGCGCTGCGGGTGTTGCATGCGTAAGACGCGTGGTCGTGACGATCCCGGTAGCAAGTCCGCCGCGCTCAGCCAAGTCCAGAATCGTCGTCAGTTCGTTGCCCGACGCCGACGCCACATCGCCGAACTTTGCGCGGGCGGTGAGCCCCAGCATCCAGCCTTTCGTCTTAACCCCCGTGACCATCGCGTTCATCGTCCCGGCCGAGTCCGGTGTTTGCATGTCGGTCGTATAGGTCTTAACCAATGCGGTATACGGAAACTTCTCGAAGCTCAGCAGGTTTTCCTCGCCACTCTCACCACGCTGCTGACCCTCCAGGATGCGCGAGGCCGTTACGGTCGACACACCCATCCCGTCGCCGACGAACAAGATAACGTTGCGAGCTTTGCCGGTAATCGGTTGGGTTTTCTTGGCCCGGGCAACGGCCGCCTGCCCATCGCGAAACCACTCCTTCGCGGTTTGACCGAGAACTGGGGTGGCCGAAAAGATCAGGAAACACGCGGTCCCGACAGCCCCTACCTTCGAGTGCATTCGATTCCTCCGGATAGATAAAGGTACTTAGCGGTTGCGGACCGAGTCGATCGCGGCGACGGCCAAGCGATCGCACTCTTCGTTCTCAGCATGGCCGGCGTGACCGCGAACGTGCTCAAACGTAACCTCATGCTGTGCCACAAGCGCGTGTAAAATCTTCCACAGATCAGAGTTTTTGACCGGCGGCGCACCGGATTTTTTCCCGCGCCGCCAGCCGTTGGCGATCCAACCCGTAATCCACTCGGTCATACCACGAATGACATACTCACTGTCGGAGACTACGTGAACGCGTCGCCGCTGAGAGTCGTCGATCGCACGAAGCCCCTCAATGACGGCCATTAACTCCATACGGTTGTTCGTGGTATCAGGATCGCCCCCTGAGAGCTTCTTGACCGTTTTCGTTTCGGGATGTTGGAGCAGCACACCCCAACCGCCAGGCCCGGGGTTGCCGCTGCACGCCCCGTCGGTGTACACAATCACATCCGGCTGATTCTTCAAAGGTGGCTCCGCTCCTGCGCGTGCACGATTCCAAACTTCGCGTAGTATAGTCATCCCAGAGCTTCCAGCTAGCGGCGCGGAACGGGCGACATCCAATGGACCACTTCGACTATCGCGGCGGCGTACTTCACTGTGAATCGCTGGACGTACCCGCACTCGCCCAGCGCTTCGGTACCCCGCTCTATGTCTACTCACACCAAACATTGGTCGACCACTACCAGCGGTTCCGCGACGCCTTCGCACAACTGGACGCCACGGTCTGCTTCTCGGTCAAGAGCTGTCACAATCTGGCGATCCTCGACCTGTTGAAAGCACAGGGTAGCGCCTTCGACGTCGTTAGCGGTGGCGAACTTTCGCGCGTGCTCGAGATCGGAGCCGACCCAAAGCGCATCGTCTTCGCCGGCGTGGGCAAAAGCGACGACGACATTCGAATGGCGCTGGACGCCGGAATCGGATGGTTCAACGCGGAGTCCGAGGCGGAGCTCGACAACATCGCCGACATCGCTACGCGCCAGGGGGCGACGGCGCAGATCGCCTTACGCATCAATCCCGACGTCGATCCGCACACACACCGATACACGACCACCGGAACAAGAGAGACCAAGTTTGGCGTCGACCTGGAGCGTGCCCGGCGCATCTTTCGCGACTTCGCCGATCGGCCCGGCCTCGACCTGGCCGGAATCCACCTCCACATCGGCTCGCCCGTGAACACCGTCGAGCCCTACGTCGCGTGCGTCACCAAAGCCCTATCCTTGATCGACGAACTTCGCGCGGATGGCCACGCGATCCGAGCCATCAACGTCGGCGGTGGGTTCGGCGCTCACTACGACGGCAGTGAAGCGCCTGCGGCCTCCGCATACGCGGAACAAATCGTCCCACTACTTTGCGGGCGCGACCTCGAAGTGCTGCTGGAACCCGGTCGCAGCATCGCCGCAAACGCCGGCGTCCTCGTCGCGCGTACGCTCTACACGAAAACGTCCGGCGATCGGCAGTTCGTCATCGTTGACGGCTCGATCACCGACCTGATTCGCCCGGCGCTCTACGGCGCCTTCCACTTCGCCTGGCCCGTCGCCCCCCGCGCTGGGCTCACCCCGCCGCAGCGGCGTGCGGACCTAAACCTACCCGGAACGACGGTGGTCGACATCGTCGGCCCGGTTTGCGAAAGCGGAGATTTTCTAGCGAAAGATAGACACTTGCCACACCTCCAACGTGGCGACCTGATCGCAATCTTTTCCACGGGTGCGTACGGCTTTGTGATGAGTAGCCAATACAACTCGCGCCCGCGCGCAGCGGAGGTGCTCGTACACGGTGATGACGCGAAAGTCATTCGCCGACGTGAAACCTACGATGATCTCGTTGCGGCGGAGCGTTTCGTCACTTCTTACCCTTCGCACGCTGCACCGAAAAAAACTCCGTAAGTAGCACGGCGCATTCGTCCGCAAGGATCGCTTGATCGAGCTCGACACGATGGTTGAGTCGCTCGTCGGTCGTGATGTTGTACAGCGATACGCACGCCCCGGCTTTGGGATCCGTCGCACCGAACACGAGTCGCGCGATTCGCGCCAGCACGATCGCTCCGGCACACATGGCGCAAGGCTCGAGCGTCACGTAGAGCGTACACCCTTCAAGGCGCCACGATTCGAGGAAGCTCGATGCTGCGGTCAGCGCGATCATCTCCGCGTGGGCCGTCGGATCGTTAAGCTTCTCACGTTGATTGTGACCGCGCCCGATGACACGCCCGTTGTGAACGACGACAGCTCCGATGGGCACATCACCGTCCTCCAGCGCCTCGCGCGCTTGTGCGAGTGCGGAACGCATGAACCTTTCGTCGTCCGTCATGAATCGATCGACCCCATCTACGTAGCGATGGCCATCGCCAGTAGCATGTAAATTCCGACCGAAATGACGTCGTTCATCGTCGTCACGATCGGCCCCGACGCGATGGCGGGGTCAACGCCGATCTTACGAAATGAAAACGGCAGCGAAATGCCCAGCAGCGCCGCCGAAAGAATCGCAGCCATCATGGCCGTCCCGACGGCGAACGCGACGCGCGTTGAATCGGCGAACAAGGCTACGTCCGGCTCCAGCGACTTGAGGATAGGAAAAAACATGAGCACCGCGAGCAACGCCAGAACACCGCACACCGGGGCCATTACCAAGGCAATTCGCCCCTCGCGTGCAGACGCCCGAAGAAACTTCGTCGAGGCCAACTCACCGGTCGCAAAACCCCGAACGATGATCGTCGAAATCTGAATGCCACTGTTGCCCCCCGTCGCGCCGATCATCGGAACAAACAGCACAAGCGCCGCGAACAACCGCAGGTCGAAGTTCGGCTTACTCCAATACAACACGAACGCGGAAAGCAACATTCCGAACATGCACGGCAACAACCATTTCAGCCGAACATACGCCGCTCGAAACACGGAACTCGTTTCCAGCTCCGCCGCGTCCGTACCAGCCATGCGGTACAAATCTTCCGCCGCCTCCTCCTCCGCGACATCAAGTAAATCGTCGTGCGTGATACGCCCGACCAAACGCTGGTCGGCATCGACAACCGCCGCTTCCATCACGTCGTACTTTCGGATGATCTGAACGACCGCCTCTTGATCGTCGTTGACCGACACGACGACCGGGTCCGGTTCGAGAATACCGGAGAGCTTCGTCGCGGAAGGACTCGTCACCAGTCGCCGCAGAGGAACGGTCCCCACGACCTTGTCATCCGCATCGACAATGTAGACTTCGTGAAGTTCCTCGTCCGGATCAGCGCCGCGAATGTGCTCGACGGCATCGGCGACCGTAGCTGTGACCGGCACAGCCACAAAATCCGGCGTCATAATTCCGCCGGCTGTGTTCTCATCGTAAACGAGCAGCTCTTCGATTTTGTCCGACTGCTCGTCGACCATGTGGTCGAGAATTTCGTCCGCCTCTTCCTCACTGAGCTCACCGAGCACGTCGGCTGCGTCGTCCGGTGGAAGAGCGGAGACGATTTCCGTCAGCGATTCCGTATCGAGATCGTCCACGACGTCACCGCGGACAGCCTCGTCCAGCATGATGACGACTTCCGCAGCCGTGTGCGGAGGAAGGGCGAACAGGACGTGCGACCGATTTTCATCGTCTAGAAGATCGAACGATTCGGCGATGTCCGCAGCGCGCGCACCAGCCAAAACCTCGGTAAGCTGCGCCTGATCTTCAGCCTCCAGGGCGGCCAGCAACTTGGGATGGAGGGGATGTTCATCCGGCATTGTCAATACTCCGGCAGACCGCCAAGCTGGCGGCCAACGCAACGGCGCATTATGATGGACGACCGAGCAAAAGCAACGCTGCGAGCAACTTGGCAAACCACATCAGCCACGCCCAGAGCGGACCAACGCAGCGCGACGCGGAGATGATCCACGATGGCCTTGACCATCTACAAGGAAGCCGACGTCACCGCACTGCAAGACCGACGCATCGCGATCTTAGGTTACGGCAATCAAGGTCGCGCGCATGCGCTGAATCTGCGCGATTCCGGTCTCGACGTCGTGATCGGCCAACGTCCGGGCAAAGGCCGAGACCAGGCCAAAGCCGATGGGTTTTCTCCGATTTCTCTCGCAGACGCGGCCTCGACAGCCGACCTCGCCATCCTCACGCTGCCCGATGAGTCCGCTGCGGACATCTACAACGAAACGATCGCTCCCGCCCTCAGCGCCCGCGCGACGCTTGGTTTCGTTCACGGTTTCAACATCCGATTCGGCTTCATCAAGCCGCCCGAAACCACCGACGTCATCATGATCGCCCCCAAGGGTCCAGGAACGCTACTGCGTTCGCTGTATCTGGAGGGCAAGGGACTTCCATCGCTACTGGCTGTTCATCAAGACGCCGGCGGGACTGCCAAGGCAACGGCGCTCGCATGGGCGGCGGGCATCGGAGCCATCCGCGCGGGGGTAATCGAAACGACGTTCGCCTGCGAGACCGAGACCGATCTTTTCGGAGAGCAGGTCGCACTTTGCGGCGGACTCACCGCGCTCACGAAAGCCGCCTTCGAAACGCTCGTGGAAGCGGGATACGAACCGGAATTCGCCTACCTCGAATGTGTTCACGAACTCAAACAGGTGGCTGACCTTCTTTACACGCGCGGTCTCTCCGGAATGCGCGACGCCATTTCCAACACCGCGGAGTACGGAGACCTAACGCGTGGCCCCCGACTCATCACCGATCAAACGCGGCAGGAAATGAAAAAAATCCTCGAGGAAATCCGTAGCGGCGCGTTCGCGAAGGAATGGATCGACGAGCATCGCGCAGGCAGTGAGAACTTGAAAAGGCTCTACGACAAGGACGCCGACAGTCCGTACGAGAAGGCCGGCGAGGCAGTCCGCTCGCTCATGCCGTGGCTCACCGACGCGTGACGCCGCGTCGACGGCGTGCGACTTTCTTCTTCCGTTGGCAAGGTTGACGGACTGGTGTTGGCAAGGTTGACGGACTGGTGTTGGTAAGGTTGGCGGACTGGTGTTGGCGAGGTTGGCGGATGTGCCTCCCCCTTACCAAGGGGAGCTGACTTGCCTCCCCCCTTGCCAAGGGGGGATTGAGGGGGGTCGGTAGAACGAAAATCCCCCAACGCCTTTTTGTGAGGGACACGGGCAAGACAACGTCGAATTTTTCGGAA
>JADFRO010000103.1 GCA_022561255.1 Planctomycetota bacterium
CTCCGCGCGAGAATTCTTGACGTCGAAGTGCGAAAGCTCGCGGTCGTCAAGGGCCGTGAGGATTTACTTGCGATCTACGATGCCATCATGGACCCGATCGTCAACAAAGAGCGACCGATCTACCCCAACGTCGATTACCCGTGCGGGCTGTTGTATTATCTGATGGACCTTCCTCTCGATCTCTATACGCCGCTGTTTGCGTGCAGCCGAATCGCGGGTTGGTGTGCTCATTACATCGAGCAGAATCAAAACAACCGCATCTATCGGCCGCTCAGCAAGTACGTCGGCCCCGCGCTTCGCTCGGTCGCACCGATCGAGTCGCGGTAGCTGCGAAGATCGACTGGCCGCTTCTTAGAAGCGGAGAAGCGACAAAAAAAGGGAGCTTCGGTCGCTGACGGCACAGGCCGTCGTTGGACCGAAGCTCCCCTTGTTTTTGCCCGCCGCAATTACGTAGCGGGTGGCGTATCTCGCGTTAGTGTGATCCCGAGTAGCCGTGGTCAAACTGTGTGTTGCGATGCGACGTCGTCTTGGCCTTGGCAACGCTTCCGCTGGGCGGCATAAACACCGAGTCGGACTGCTGAAGGCGAATGGTCATGAGCGATTCACGCTCGATCGCGTCGGCCAGGTAGGCTGGGATTCCGGAATTCATCAGCGACGCGGTCACAATGTGCGCGGTTCCGTGTCGGTGGATGATACTGGTGGACTCGCGTAGGGTCGTGATGGCGACGCGGGCCTCTTCGATCTGCTCGATCTGGGCGTCGATCTTGGCGATTTCGGCAAGGACGCTCTGTCGCTTGGCCTCCAAGCGAGTGCGCCTGGCGTTTCCATTGGGAGCATTGCCGAACCTAACGTCGATCTGATGTTTCTGCTCGATGAGGACGGTACGGTCGCGGCCGAGCTCTGCCTGCTGCTGGGAAAAGACGCGCATCGCTTCGTCCGGTGCGAACATCGCCACCACGAACTGAAGCGCTTGGCACCGTCGGCGCTGCGCCTCAAGCTGGCGGTCGATCCTGGCCATCATGCGGCGGGCCCTCTGCATCTGCTTCTCGTTCTCGGCGTACTTCGTCCCGTGATCGTAGAGATGATCCGTCATGCGGAAGTAGCGATGGCGCGCCTCGAGGCGATTGACCTCAGCGGCGAAGACCTTTCGCGAACGTCGAAGGTCGCGTTGCAGATCGACCAACCGGCGAAGCTTTTCCATCGACTTGGCATAATCACCGACGAGAACAACTTTCGTGATGGGCTCTCCCGCGCGAACCGCTGCCAACTCCGCCTCGCGAAACGCCGGCTTGGTTGACGGGCGGAAGAAATTGGTCATGCCTGGGATGAGAAGGATTTCGGTGTTGCTGAGAAGCTCGTGACGCTGCCAGTTGAATTCCGCATGGTCGCTGAGCTCGGCCTTAATGCCGGCATTGATTTTCTTTTCGAGCTCCCGCAACATTTTGAGTTGGTTCGTGAACCGCTCGAAGTCTTCCGGGTCGCTGCTGGAGAGCTTGCCGTAGACGCGGTTTTCGAAACCGAGCCATTCCTCCTGCTCGTGAATCGTCGCGCGCCATTCGGTCAGGACGCTGAGGACGTCGTCGCCACCGTTGTTGACGGAAATCCAGCCCTGGTAGACGGCCTCGTTCTCCGGGTCGAGAACGCCGAACGTGTACGAACCCGGTGCTAGCGGCGTGGCCGTGAAGCTTACGTCGTCGCCGTTAAAGGGTCCACCCCACAGTACGACGTGGTACGAGTTGTACCCGGCGTCGCCGTAGTTGGATGCAAAGCCGGGGTCGAAGGCGCCGTACGGGAGGCCGTCATTTACAAGCTTTGCGTCGGAGGAATTTCCGGAGCCGTCGGTGAAGCGGCCGAATTCGGGTGGAACGACGAAACGTACCGTCACCTTGGGTTGGCTGGCCGTTGTCGATGTAGGCTTGAAGGTGTGCTGGAACATGCTGCAGCCCGAACTGACCGCTGCAATGCACGCCGACGTTGCCAGAAGCTTTCCCATTTTCATCTCTTGCTACTCCTTGTTCGTTATGACCTGCTGTTTCGTCCGACCGACTATCCCAAAGCGTGAAGGCGTTTGACGCGCCGCGTGACTTGCGGCAACCCGGCTTCTCAGTCGCCGGGATCGTCCATCTCATTAACGGCGCGACGCAACCAACCCGCAAACTCGACCATAACGCTGCCGACGTACAATCGACAACGTACGACCAACGCTCTATCTGACCCAGACATCGGGCACCAGCCAAAGAGAATTCAATACGGTGGGACAGTTGGCAAATTTTGTGAAGCGATTCCGGTTATGCGCGTCCGAGAAAAATGGGCGCCGTTGGAGTTGTCGCACCGACGGGTTGCCCCGGCCCGCGCTTGCTCCGACGCTCGCGGGAAAGCGTGCGATTATTGGAAGCTGTTTTGAGGGGAGCTAGCCCTAACGGTGACGGATTTGTTGGGTGCGATGCTCACTTACGCGAATTCTTTCTTTACCGCGAAGAGGTCTGCGTGATACGTTGGCCGTCGCGAATTCGATCGACATCGCTTCCGACGACCTGCTGGCCGGGCGTTAATCCCTCAGCGATCAGTGCGTGGTGGCTGTGGCGCCGTGCGATAACTACGGACGTGCGAACGGCCTTGCCCTCGTGAACGACAAAGACGCTTACGCGTTTCGTCACCGGGTCCATGAGCAACGCCGTTTGCGGGATCCAAATGCCCGGTTCATCCGCCTGCGCGGTGGCTCCGAAGGTCTTGGGGATAAAGACGACTTGGGCGGAGCCCTCGACGCGCAGATAGGCGTCGGGCTTCTCGATTCGCACCTTGACCTGCACCGTCGCCTTGGAGTAGTTCGCTCCGGGATCGAGCCACATGACGTAGCCCGTATAGTCGCGATCCTTGTAAGCGTCGGGCGTCACGACGCAGGGCATGTTCTGCCGGATTCGCACGATGTCCAGCTCACTGATGTCCACCTCGACGCGGAGCTTCGACATGTCTGCGATGACGGCGAACTGGGCGTTGGCGTTGGCGCCACGACCACCCTCGGCCGCGACGAAGTCGCCCACTTCGACATTGCGTTCGAGAATGACCCCGTTGATCGGAGCGATCACGACGCAGTCGTCGAGGGCTTTTTGAGCGAAATCGAGGGCCGCCTGCTGGGCCGCAATGGACGCCTTGGCTTCATCGAGGGCGCGCTGGGCATCGGCGTATTCGATGTCTTGAGCACTTTGGATCTTCAACAGCGCAGCGACGCGCTCGAAGTTAATTTCCCGGTACGTCAGGTTGGCTTGAGCGCTTTGGAGGCGGGCAGCCGCCTCGTCGCGTCGGGCTCGATAGCGAATGTCTTCGAGGGTTGCCAGTGTCTGACCTTTTGTTACGCGGTCGCCCTGCTCAAACGGTAGCGAGATAATCTGTCCGGAAACCTTGGTGACTACGGACACGCGATGGTCGGATACGATCTTGCCGGTCGCCGTGAGGACGGGTGTTGCCGGTGGGGGCGGTGTCAGCTTGGTGACGATGAGCTGCGGCGCGTCTGTGACGGGACCGCCACCGAGGTACCTGCCCCCGGCGGGACCGCTCGCACCGCGCCAAGCGTAACCGCCCGCGGCGATGGCGATGACGGCCACAAAGATTCCGATGAAGACCGGTTTGCGCGAACGGGAACCGGCGGACCGGTCGTCCGTCGGCCTTTGACCTTCTCCAATCGTGAGGGAACGAAGCTGGGATTGGATGTCGCGCGGAGCTTGCATAGCCGATCCCATTATAGGCGATCGCTACGCCTTTCGCAGGGCTTCGATCACGTGGGTTCTTGAAGCTTTCAGAGCGGGCATCAGCGCCCCGCCCGCTCCCACCAGAATGGCGGTCCCCATCGCGACGGCCAAAATCGCGGGCGTGATGCGCAGTTCGTACGCCATCACCGTCCAGGTGGTATCGGAGAGAAAATCCCGGCGCGATCCGTGGACGAGCGTACAGGCCGCGAGTCCTGCGACACAGGCGCACGTGCAGATCAATACCGATTCGACAATGAACGCCGTCAGAATCGATGCCTTCGAGAAACCGATCGTTCGCAGCATGGCGATCTCACGTTTTCGTCCGTCGACGGCGGCGTACATCGTGTTGGCGACGGCAAAAATCGCTCCGACGACCATGATGGCGATCAGAATCGTCGTGAGCTCGACGATCTGCGCTGTCGTCTTGGAGAGTTCAGCGTAGTAATCGGGTTCCTGTTTTGCGTTGAGCTGTACGGTCGGTCCGCTGATGTATTGGATCGCTTCTGTTGCATGCGCCGCGTCCGTCAGGCGGATCACGACGCTCGAATGAAACCGGCGGTCGTAGGCGTCTTCGAGCATCGTTCGTCCGACCCAGATTTCACTCTCGAGCGCGCCGCCATCGGCGTCGAAGATGCCTACGACCTTGTAGATGCGGTTGGAGAGTCGGCCCAGTGTGATCTCGCTGCCAATCGTTAGGTTCGCATATCTCTGACTCGCCGCTGAGCCCACGATGGCCTCCAACGCCCCGAGTTGGAATTTGCGACCACTAGCGATCTGTACTTCTTGATGAATGTCAAAGGCTACCGTATCAACACCGCGGATGGCCACGTTGGCGGGGTCTTTGTTGGCGTTGATACGCGGGATGGATGTTTGGACGCAGAGCTCGCGACTGATCAAGGGGGCTCCGGCGGCGTTGAGCGCGACGTGGGGAACCTGTACGAGGCGGTCGGCCTCGTGACGCTTGATAATGCTTGTACTCTCCGAGGTCGCGCCGGGTTTGAGGATCAGTAGGTTGTCGAGTGATCCCGTGGCCGCCAGCGATTTGTTAATGCCCGCGGCAAAGGAGAGCAACACCGACAAGACGAATACGACGACGGCTACAAGGATGAACGTCAACGAGCTGCTAAGCCTCCGCTGAAGCAAGCTGCGCCAATTGTAGTAAAGAGGTAGGGGCACGATGTATTTCCTAGCCGGTCACTCCAGGTTCCGTAGTGCGGCCACGACGGTAAGCCGCGTAGCGGCGATTGCGGGCCAAACGGCTGCCACCACGCCCACGGCCAAAGCGACCAGGAAGGCCTCCACGCAGACGTTCGGTTCGACGATGATAGCTTGGATGACCGGAACGGTCAGCTCTTTAAGGCTTGTAAAGTTGAAGGCTACGAATGGAATGCCGGCGCCGATGAGGCCGCCCAATCCACAAAGTAGAAGGCTTTCGCACAGTATGAGGCCCGCTAGCGCCAATCCGGAAAAACCAATGGATCGTAAGACCGCTAGTTCGTTGATGCGGTCACGAAAGTTCATACTCATCGTGTTGGCCGCCGCCATGACGGCGACGAAGATGGTAACGGCCGCTAAGATCGTCAGGTTCGTCGGCAGGTCAAACTGCTGCGTGATGAATTCGGTCATGAACGCTTTTTCGTCCTGCGTCCTGGTTTGGTCCGGTGAATGGGCGAACAGTTCGTCGATGGCGCCGCCAAAATGGTCCAGCGCTTCTTTGTCTGCGCATTTGACGAAGAAGAAGCTTACGATGTCCGTAGGGACGTCGGCCTCCTTCCGTACCTCGTCGAAGTAGTCGAGCCGGCAGAAATTCGTAACCGGGTCCGCGGCGTGGGGTGCCGTCGAGATGACGTGAAACTCCATCGGCGTATACGGCGGCAGCGACGGTATGATGGAGATTCGGTCTCCCACCTTCCATCCGAATTGGCTTGCGGTCGCACGTCCCACGATGATCGCCTGACGATCACGATGCCACGCCGCTAACTCTTCGGGCGTGAGCTTGAACTCCGGGAATGTAGCCGGGAACGTGTCGGCCTGTACCGCAAGTGTCGAGAGCAATCGGGAATCGTTCTCGATCCTCCCGCCGATCCACCCCATCCCGCACACGGAGCGCAACCTTGTTCGCTCGGGATCGAGCGACTCGATTTTGCTGCGGTATCCCGACGGTAAGGGGTTGATAATGGAGGCCCGATGTGAGACGACGAGCCGCAGTTGCTTCGCTGCGTTGTCCAGGAAGCGGTCGAGGCCGTCGATGACGGCCGTCGACAGCACGTAGATGACGATTGGAAGTGCTACCGCCGCACACGTCAGCGCTGTGCGCATGTTGTTACGCGTCAGATTGCGATAGAGATAAACCAAGCGCAGCATAGCTTGTTTCATCCTCGTGAGAGGCGGACGCCCCTCACGAGACATCTCCTCAAACGTCGTACGGTCCGGACATTATGGCGCCCGCAGTGCCGACACGACGGGCGTGCGGGCGGCGCGTAATGCGGGAATCAGTGAGCCGATCACGCCTACCGCGACAACCGAAAGCAGCGACCAGAGTACGATCGCGGGTGTCACTCGAATTTCAAATGCCAGCGTCGTGAAGTTTGTGGCGCCGAACATATCCTTGGTGTTGCCCACAAGGCTAAGCCAAGCTACGCACGCAAGGCATCCCACGATGCCGCCGACGGTCGTTAGCAGTATCGATTCGAACACGAAGCCGGTGAGGATACGCCACTGTGAATAGCCGATCGTACGCAGCATGGCGACCTCGCGCGTACGCCCCGCGACCGTCGAGAACATCGTGTTGGCGATCGAGAAGATGGCGGCGACCGACATGATCGCTACGAGTGCGTAGGCCACCGTCAGGTAGCGGCGAATTCCTGCTGACTGAGCTTGCCAGTATTGCCGTTCCGTCTTGGCTTCAAGCTGAATCGCCGGACCTCTGATCCGCTCGATGGCGGCCGCCGAGTCCGCGTCGTCGCTAAGCCGCAGCGACGCGCAGGAGTACGTTTTTCGGTTGTAAGCATTCATCAGCGACGGAAGGTAGCCCCAGATTTCGCTCTCCATCGGGCCGCCGCCGGCGGAGAAATGTCCGACGACTTTGTAACCGCGATCACTGCCGTATCCCAGGCCGATCGTGTCCCCCACGTTGAGGCCTGCAAACTGCTTGGCGGCCGCCTGCCCGACGATTACTTCCCGCCGGCCTGTCGTGAACCCTTTGCCGAGGAGTTTGACGTTGCGGTGGACCTTAAACGCCGCTGCGGTCACGCCGCGAACGGCTACGTTGGCGAACGTTGCTCCACCATCGCGCGCTCGCGGAAGCGACACCTGGGCCATCATCTCCGGACTTAACAACGGGATGTTGTCTTCGTCGCGCACGATGGCGGAAAGCTGGTTGAGGCGGTTGAAGTCCTCGATGGGAATCGCGCTGTTGCTCTCGGCTGTTGCCCCGCGCTTCAGGATCAGCAGTTTGGTTTCGTCGGAGGCAACCGCGAGGGAACGCGTCAGTGAACTGGCAAAGCCCATCATCCACGTGAAGACCCCGACAACGACGGCAACGACCAATAGGGTCAGTAGGGTTGTCGTTTTTCGAACCAGCAGGTTCCGCCAGTGATAAGAGATCGGGAGTCCCATAGCGTCGCACTGTCCTTGTCGATCCGATGCCCACTTTCTACGGGCGACGTAAGATCGCAATTGCCTGGTCTACGCGATCTTTCGCAGGGCGTCGGCCGGCTTGAGTCGCATCGACTGGAACGCCGGCCAAAGACCGGAGGCGAATCCGACTGCGACGGCGATCACGATCGAAGCGATCACCGCCGAGAAAGAAACCTCCAACCGGGGTAACGGCCCCAGTCGCGTTAGGGTCAAGGGGAAATAGAGCAATCCCAGGGACGTCGGAATGACGCCGCATAACGAACCGACGAACGAAAGCATAACGCTCTCCGCCAGAACAATTACGAAGATGCGACCCCGCTGGAATCCGATCGCCTTGAATATCGCCAGCTCACACGTGCGTTCGCGGAAGCTCATCATCATCGTGTTGCCCGCCACGAGGGTGACGATGAACACGACGACGATCGCCATCGCCTGCATCAAACCCGGCAGGTTGCCGTTGGCCTGTGTAAAGCTCGCCGCGAAGGCGTTCTCGTCTTCCGACTTGGTTTCATCGGGGGTGTTGGCGAACGTCTTGTCGATCTGCGCTTGCAACGACCGCATGCCCTCTGCGGAGTTGCACTTGGTCCAAAAGATGTTGCATCGCGCACTCGAAGCACCGACGGCTTCGCGCGATTCGTTCAGGTAGTCAAGTCGAAAGTAGAAGAAGTTGGAGCGCTCCGGGTTGCTGATGACTTTGACGATCTTGAACTCCAGCGTGAGGTAGGGGGGCACGGTGCTTTCGAGCACCACCCGATCGCCCACTTTCCAGCCGTAGGTGTCGGCCGGCCCGGTGCCGACGACAGCGGCTGTGCGCTCACGATTCCAAAGTTCGATCTCGTCTTCAGTCATGCCGACGTCGCTGTAGACGATGGGGAATGTGTCCGCGTCCGCGGCGAGGCTCGTTAGCGTGTTTTGCGTGTCGGGGACACGCCCGCCGAACCAGCGCATTCCGCACACTGCGCGAAGGCGGCTGCGGTCCGGGTCGAGCGCCTCGATCTTGCGCCGCATACCCGCGGGAAGGAGGTTGGTGAGCGTGGTTTTGTGATGCACAGCGAGGCGTAACTGCTTTTCACTCTGTTGGGCGAGTTGCACCATCGCGACGACGAAAGAGATGGCAAGCACGAAGATTCCCATCGGCAGCGCGAACGCAACGAGGGTAAGCGCCGTTCGCAGGCGGTTGCGTTTCAGGTTCTGCATGAGGACGTAGGTCAGGGTCACGATGCTACTCAGGGGGTGATGACAGTGTGGCCGATGTCGACGCGGCGGCGGGCGGCTCGGCCTGCTCCAGGGTTCCTTTGTCCAAGTGTAAAGATCGCTGGCCGTGAGCGGCGGCGCGCGGGTCGTGTGTCACCATCAAGATGGTCTTCTTGAACTCACTGTTGAGAAGGTCCAACAAACCAAGTATCTCCTGCGATGTCTGGGCGTCCAAATCCCCCGTCGGCTCGTCCGCGAGGATGATGCCGGGGTCGGTGACGATCGCCCGGGCGATGGCTACGCGCTGCTCCTGTCCGCCGGAGAGCTGATTC
>JADFRO010000104.1 GCA_022561255.1 Planctomycetota bacterium
CCCTCCCTCCGACGGGGCATAGCCTCCGAAGAGTACGACCACGTTCCTGCGGCTGTCGAAAGCCATAGCATGCCCATACCGGGCCGATGGTGCTGTAGGCGTCGATCTCAGTGTCCAGTCTGTACCGTCCCACTCCCATGTCTCGTCGGAGCGGCCCGAAAACGGTAGCTGCCCGCCGAAGAGTACCGTCGCGTAGCGAGTACGATGGTACGCCATCGCAAACTTGGAGCGCGGTGATGGCCCGGCTACGAGGCGTTCTGTCCAGCTGCCTCCGTTCCACTCCCATGTATCGTCAGCGTAGCTAGTTCCGACCTGTCCGCCGAAGAGAACGGTTTTGCCCCGCCCGCCGTCGTACGCCATCGCGTGCTGGGAGCGCCGCCAGGGGGCGGCGCTCGCGCGCAGAATCCAGTCCGACCCGTCCCATTCCCAAGTCTCATTAGAACTTAGGTTTCCGCCAAGATAGCCGCCGTACAGCACGGTCTTCTCTCGTGCAACGTCGTGGGCCATGCCCGGCCAGTTGCGTCGCGACGGTCCGTCGGTCGCGCGCAGCACCCAGGACGATCCGTCCCATTCCCATGTATCGCCCAGCCACCCGACTCCCGTGTGCCCACCGAATAAAACGGTAACTCCCCTAGCTGCATCGTAGGACATACCGTGAGTGGCGCGAGGGCTCGGGTCGGTGTCGGCCACCATCTTCCAAGTGTTGCCGTCCCATTCCCAGGTCTCATCCCCACCAGTAGAGCCGCCGAAGAGAACGGTCGCGCCTCGCGCCTTGTCATAGGCCATGGCGTGGCGCTCTCTCGCGCTCGGCCCGGTTGTGGAACGCAACGTCCACGTGGGCTCACTGACCTGGCACTGGCCCCGTGCCTCCGCGGACATCGCCGCCGAGAATAAGACCTGCAGCCGCGAATGTGAGGCCTCCCAGCGCGACTTTTGACGCCCTCATGTCGTTACCCCCGACCTGAACGAGATTCCCAAGTCATCCAGCCTCAATTCGACAGCTCCTCGCTACCAAACCCCAAGCTGCTATCGTACCCAGGCGAGCCGCCTGATTCAATCGAAATCCGCCTATCATGTGAGACTTTCCCATGCGTAGTTGAAGCCTGAAAAAAAGTATGGCGGCGCGATCTTACCCGTATGTAGGGCGAGTGCCCCATCCGTCGCCCAACGAGGGGTGGGGAATGGATCGGGGCGGACTCGTCTGCCCGTCCTCGAGGTGTCGTGCCAGAGACGAGTCCTGGAACGCGGTGGTGACTTCGACCTTCTTCTCGTCCGGGAGCAACCGCTCCGTCACGGTCGCGGGTCAGTTCAGGTCCACGCGTCCAGCCACGTACCACGAAGCGCTTCGCCTTACGCGTTTCGGATCAGCGTGCGATGCTCCTGTTCGGCGGCGGCGATCTCGGGAATGATCTGTTCGAGCTTACCACGAAGGTGGCCCAGCACGTTCTGCACCTCCTCCATGACCGGCAGTATCGCGCCCGCCTTGCGATAGCCCTTGCCGTTCCGATTGCCGGAGAACTCGACGCGGTATCCTTCGGTAACCGAAGCCAGGCGCAGGATCTCCAAGTCGGTCTCGCAGTCACGATCCAAGTCCAGCTCACCGATTCGGGCGCTCAACTCGCCGAGTCCCTCGGCGACGCGTTGTACCGATCCGCTGATGCCGCGGCGTGAGACGGCGCTCATGGCCATCATCCCGACAAGGCCCGTGGAACCGCCCAAGAGCAGCTTGCTGCGCGTGCGACCGACGGCGTTGTTCATATTGTGAAGGCGCTCGAGTAGATTCGTCGCAACTTGTGCCGAGCTTTCCAGCGCGCGTCTTTTGGCGTTGGAGGCATCGAGCTCGGCGTCGATCGCTCGCAGTTGGGTTGCCACGTCGCCGTCAGCAGCGAGAATGCACTGCTCTTTTTCTTTGCAAAGCGATTCGTAGGCTTCGTCGGCATCGCTTAGCGCGTTGACTTGTTCCTCGATGTCACGGACACGTCGCTCGAGATCGAGCAGCGTCCGCTCGCCCTCGTCGAGCTTTGCCTGCAGCTCTGAGAATTCGTGGCGTCGGTCACTGAGCTTGCGTTCCTTGCGCCCCATGATCGCGTCGATCAGACTTTCGAGAGTCAGCGTCTCCAACGCCTCGATGTCCTGCCGGGTTCCGTCCAGTTCGTTCTCGACGAGGCGTAAGCGGTAGGCCTCTTGGCTCAACCGCTCCTGAGCTTGCGGCAGCGAACCCTTCAGCTCCTGCCAATGTGCAAGGCGCTGCGATGCTTGTTCGATTTGTGTGTTGAGCTGTTCGTACAAGGCTGGACTCCCGACCAAAGCGCCGGCTGCTTACCTGTCGACCGCCGAGGCCGGCCGCTTTACGCTGCCCGCGCTACTTCATGGATGGGCAAAAGGACGTGCCGTCGGAGATTGGGGCCTCACGACTATCGGACGCGCGGTCCGTCACACGCGCGGCGGCGGCGCTGGCGAACATGATCTATCCACTTCCCCGGCACATGCATCAAGGTCTTGAGGTTCTTACGGCCCCGTGATGGCCAGGTAAAACTCGAACAGGTCGTCCAGGTCGACATCGGCGTCCATCGCGAAATCGAAGATGCGGCAGCAGGGCGAAACGCCCGTCGGCTCGTCGCCCGTAAAACACCGCTGAAAGCCCGCGATGTCGAAAAGGTCTATCCGCAGGCTCCGGTCAAGATCCCCCATCATCAGCGCGCGACCCGTGATTGGAAAGTGATACCCCATGTCGACAGTACCCGTATCGCCGGCTTCGTCGCTTCGACTGGTGAGTACATCCATATCAAGGTCGGCAGCCTGGTCGCCGCCGCCGTCGACGCAGGGGCTCGTGACCTCCTGGCCTGCCGCTGTTTGGCTTAGGTAAAAGCACCCGCCGGGCCCGGGAACGAACAGAGGATCGTCGTCGATGTTACCTTGGCCTTCCCAACCGCTTTGGACGTCACTCTGTGTAACGTTGAGCGTCGATCCATCTTCGTTCCAAAACTCATCCCCGCCGTCCCAAAATATACAGTTCGTAGCGAGCAAGGTGCTGGGTTGCTGGGGACAACAGGAATCGAATGAGAGCGCATTTCCCTGATCGGCCGAATTGGCGAAGAACGTGCAATTGGCAAACCGTGGGATGCTGGCACCGTACCAAGCGGCGCCTCCCGCCTCTGCGGTGTTTCCGACGAACAGGCAGTTTTGCACGAACGGAGAGCTATCCCATCCGCGCATCGCGCCGCCAGCGAAACCGGCCGAGTTGCCCACGAAGATGGAGTCAGTCACCATCGGACTAGCCCCTTCATAATTCATCGCTCCCCCGAGCGTCGCCTTGTTCTCGCGAAAGGTACAGTGACGAATCGTCGGACTCCCGGCGTTGATGAGTAAGCCGCCGCCCCGGAGGTCCGGATCCGGCCCGTCCGCGTTTCCGCCTGTTATGGTAAACCCGTCGAGAAAGGCCGAGCCATTCACAAAGCTTCCGTTAACCACGTGGTAGCTGTTCTCATCGTAGTTGGAAAAACCGGGCCCGTCGTCACCGGAAAGGTCGCCGCTGAGGACGGTCTCGTGCAAAACCACATCGTGAGCGTTCGGATTGATCTCGCCGCAGCCGGCGAACCCACCCAAGAGAGCCACTCCGGTTTGCAAATGAAAGGTCGCACTCCGATTTCCCGAGGATTGACCACCGCCGCGGTCAGGTCGGTACACGCCTTCGGCCACCATGATGATCGTATTCAGCGTAGCCGCAGCGAGAGCATCTTGAAGGGTCAGGAAGGCGTGGCACCAGGTCGATCCGTCATGGGAAGGCCCCGTGGCGTGTGGATCGACGAATAGCGTCGCCGTGACGTGCCCGGCCTGAACGCCTATGGACATGCAAAGGAACAAGGCCGGAATCGCTATCCGTGACCTGCTCTTCTTTCCTCCAAGGAATAACGCGGCGGGCGGAAAAGGTTTTCGCGACATGACATCTCCTCCCACGGTGTTCGGTGTGTGCGTGCGGCGGCGACCGAACGCCGTCCCGTGTAGGGTATCAGATTGGGGGCGGATTCCCAAGTCGAGCGTTCAATCCGTCCCAACGACATCTTCGACGCAGTGTAGCGTGCCAGGCGGCTGCCCCGCCTTTGAAGATGGTGGCCTCGAAGTGCGTTGGCTCGACGGATTCGAGGCTGAACGCGCTGGTGAATACGTCGCGGATTTCCCTCTGCGTCACCCGTCTGGGTCCGCCCTCACGCGTCTCGTGCTCGCTGAAACATATCAGGTGGTACGCGCCGCCCGGTCGTACGACAGTCGACAAACCCTTTACGAATGCAACGCGCTGCTGATCAGAAAAGACGTGAAACATGCCGGAGTCGATGGCCGTGTCGAACGCTTCGCCTAGAGTTTCCAGTGCAAGGGCGTCGTGAACTTGGAATCGCGCTGAGCTTTTTCGATCGGCTGCTTTTTGGCGAGCCAGGTCGATCGCTTTCGGCGCCGCGTCGATTCCGAGGACGTCGTAACCGTGCTGCGCAAGATGGATCGCGTTCTCACCCGTGCCGCAACCGACGTCGAGCACGCTTCCGAAAATCAATCCGGCTCGTTGCAGTTCCACAATCACAGGCTGCGGCTTGCCCGTCTCCCAAGGCGGCGTCGATTCGTACATTTCGTCGAAGCGTGCCGTTGCAAACTCGTCCGTGTGATCGGCGTTGGCCATAGCTGGTTACCCGCGACGTAGGCGCCACAAGAGCCGTTCGCTATCCGTCAAAAAGCGTTGCTTCGTCGGCGGGCAGAGATGGGTTACACTTGCCGTTGCCCGGCGGCGCGTAGGGAAAGTGAAGATGGGCGTAGGCATCTTTTGTGGCCTGCCTGCCCTGGCGCGTGCGAACGACAAATCCGATTTGTAGCAGGTAGGGCTCGACGAGATCTTCGAGCGTGTCGCGCTCCTGCCCCATCGTGGCGGCGAGCGCGTCGATCCCGGCGGGTCCGCCGCCGTACACTTTGATCAGCGCCGTAAGGAAAGCGCGGTCGAGTTCGTCCAGCCCGAGCGAATCCACCTGCTGAACGTCGAGCGCCTTTTCGACGATGTCTTGGGTCAATATGCCGTCGGCGCGAACCTGTGCATAATCTCGCACGCGCTTCAGCAGGCGATTGGCGACCCGGGGCGTTCCCCGGCTCCGCGCGGCGATCATCTCGAGCGTGTTGGCTCGGGCGGTAAGGTCGAGTTTTTCGGCGGATCGCCGCAGGATCACGGTTAGATCATCCGTACCATAGAAATCCAAATGATAGCGATGCCCGAACCGATCGCGCATCGCTCCGCTGAGCATGCCCGCGCGCGTCGTCGCTCCGATCAGCGTAAAACGACGTAGGGCGAAGTTGACCACACGCCCACTGAGTCCGCCCTCGATCGTGTAATCCACGCGAAAATCCTCCATCGCAGGGTAGAGAAACTCCTCCACGATCGTCGGCAGGCGGTGAATCTCGTCGATGAACAGGACATCACCGGTTTCGAGGTTCGTCAGCAGGGCCATCAAGTCCGCCTGTTTGGCGAGCGACGGGCCCGACGTGATCCGTGGTGGTTTCTCCGTCATCTCTCGCGCGATGACGCTGGCTAGCGTTGTCTTACCCAAACCGGGCGGCCCGTCGAGAAGAATGTGTTCGAGCGGCTCGCCGCGTTTTTTGGCAGCGGCCATGGCGATCTGAAGTTTTTCCACGACGTGATGCTGGCCGACCATCTCAGCCAGGCGCTGCGGACGAAGCGCGACGTCAACCGGTTCGTCGCCGGGTCTTCGTTCGGCCGTTAGGATGCGTTCTCGTGCCATACGTCGCTATCCGTTGCCTGCCTCGTTCTTGGTCGTTGCGCTACCGGTATCCTTCCGGTGAAACCGTGACCACTAACCTTCGATGCCGCCCTTGACGCGATAGGCTACACGCACCCACTCGTCCGGCGACTCCAGGTCCGGATGCAACTGAGCCGCACGCTCCAGCCACCGCTCGGCGTCGCCGCGTGGGTCGCCCCAAGCGACGAGCACTTCCATCGCGTCGCGCTGCGCCGAGGAGAGTTGCTTCACTTCTCGCCTGGAATCCGCGGGCTCTCCCACCGCGAGATCCATTAGCTTGCCCTTGAGCGTTGCGACGATCAACTCGGCTGCGCGTTTTCCGATTCCCGGCAGGCTGCTGAGCGATTTCGTATCGTCCGATTCTATCCAGGATGCGATTCTTCGCACGGGCTCGGCGAGCGCCTTAAGCGCCTTTCGCGGCCCGATCCCCTTGACGGCGATGAAACGCGAGAAAAACTCGCGATCCTCGCGGTGCATGAAACCCAACATTCTCGGCGTCAGTTGCCCGGAAGCCTGGTTCCCCTCAAGAAACTCGACCGTGTGCAGCGTGATCTGTTCGCCGCGATACGCTGCCAGCTCGGGGATCGCAAATCGCGGTACGAGGATCTCCCGTGCGACGCCGTCTCGTTCGACGACGACCGCGTCTTCACCTACCTCGACCAGCGTTCCGGTGAGGCCAACGATCATCGCGTCATCTCAACGGGGCTGGCGTGGTTGATCTCGTTCAAACAACAAAGTGCGATGGCAAGCGCGTCGGCAACGTCGGGCGGCTCCGGTAGCTCGGCCAGGGCGAGCGTGACTTGGATCGCCCGCTGCATCTGTCCCTTGTTCGCCCGACCGTTGCCGGTAAGAAAGCGTTTGATCTGCGTTGCGGAATAACTTCGCACTTCGATCCCCAGCTTGGCCGCAGCTAGCAACATGACCCCGCGCGCGTGACCCATCAGGATCGCCGTTCGCGGATGGTTGTAATGGGAGTATAGCTGCTCGACGGCGACGACGCGTGGCTTATGTTCGGTGAGGATTGCCGTGATGTCGCTTTCGATCGCGACGAGGCGCTCGGCCAGCGGCGCCCGCGACTCAAACCGACACACACCCGCGTCGAGCACCGAGACGCCGTCCGCGCCGCCTAAGACGGCGTAGCCCGTCGTGCCCAGTCCCGGATCAATTCCGCACACGCCCGCATCCATAACGGTCTGCCCGCTTCCTTTTTGAGCCACGCGCTTACGTTTCGACTCACGCGATCACGCTCTTGTCCACGCGCTGACGCCACGCGCCCCTCAGCGTCGATGGAGTTGACGTGCGTGTCAAGTCGATCGCACGATGCGCACGGTTTTGTTATGTAGTAGTGCCGTTTTTAGAAAGGTTGGCTGATGTCCCTCCCGCTACCAAAGGTTGGCTGACTCTCCTCCGGCTACCAAAGTCGACAGACGTTCCTCCCCCCTTACCAAGGGGGGATTGAGGGGGGTCAGGCGACACGTCTCCGTTGAACGCGGACGACGACGTGCACGGCCAGGAGCTGTGGGTATCCGACGGTACCGAAGAGGGCACCTACATGGTCATCGACCTGGTACCCGGCCCCGACGGGTCGGTCAAGGTCAAATCGTACCGCTACGTGGATGGGCTCTCGGTGAGTCGGTATAATCGGTTTTCATGTCTCCCGGTTGGTTTCGAGGTGATGGGTTGGGCATAGGGGATTCGACATGTCAAAATGCAAGATGAGTTTGGTGGTTCTTTGTGTGGCGAGCGCGACGCTTGCCTATCCTGGGAGCGCTGGGGCGCAGTACTTCGAGGGCAGCGGAGTGCTACGAATAGCGGGCACAGAACCGTGCTTGCTCTTCTTCCCGGACAGCGGGGAGTTTCCGCTCGGGCTTGGCACCCTGGGTGATTGGGGTGGTTTTCAGGAAGGGGACCATATCCACATCGCCGGTGTCCTGCTCCCCGACTGTGGAGGGTTCTGCACCTTCGAGGGCCTGTGCTTTGACGACAACGATAGCGTTATCGTGGCCTGGCCGATCGTACCCACGGTGTCCGAGTGGGGGATGATCGCGCTAGGGCTCTTGGTGCTCGTGGCCGGCACAATCTTGATGCGTAGCCGCAGGCGGTATTTCTCCTCCGTTGGTGTCTTGGGCGTGTTGCTTCTGCCGGCGCTGTGCGCATCTTCGTTCGCGCAGGATCCGCTCGTTGCCCAAAAAGTCGAAAGGATGCTTCAAGGTCAACATCATCCCACCAACATGCTCGTCCGCTTCAAAGCGACTGCATCGCAAGTCGCGCGCGATTGTGAATAACGATTTAGCGACTGTAACCAAACAGCTGAGAGACTTGTGATCCGCACGGCACGTGGAGTCGGTCTTGCTTTGTTCCTTCCGCTGCTTGTGTTTGGGCAAGCGATTCGATCAGAATGCATCTGGATCGGGGTATTGATGGGCGCTACCCTCGTCAGATTGGCCGGACGGTCTTGAAAACGGGAAAAGATTCGGTACGATGGCTCCTTGGAGGTCGCCATTGGCAAATCCCAGACAAACGATCTCGTTGGCTAAGGCAAGTTCATTCCAGTGCCGTATGGCTTTCGCACTCGCGTTCGTAATTTGCCCGACAGAACTCGTCGCTCAATGTGAGATTCAGAAGCTCGCAATATCCGATGCGGAACCCGCAGATCAGTTAGGACGGTCCGTCTCCATCAGTGGCAACGTTGCGGTGATCGGACACCGCTACGAAGAATGCCAGGATGGGCCCGGCGCCTGTGGGGCGACCTACGTGTACAGATTCGATGGCTTGGAGTGGCACGAAGAACAGAAGTTGACCGCCTCCGATGCCGAGCCCGCTAATTTCGGATGGTCGGTCTCCAACCATGGCGATCTGATCGTGATAGGAACACCGTACGACGACTGTGATTCCGGAAGTAGTTGTGGAGCGGCTTATGTATATCGGTTTGATGGCGAGACTTGGGTGGAGGAGCAAAAGCTAACCGCGTCCGATGGTGCGACTGATGACCAGTTCGGCTGGTCCGTGTCTGTAAACCTTGATACGGTAGTGGTCGGAGCCCGTCTCAAAACCTGTATCGATGGGCCGAGGTGCGGTGCGGCCTACGTGTACCGCTTCGACGGATCGACCTGGACCG
>JADFRO010000105.1 GCA_022561255.1 Planctomycetota bacterium
GGAAGTTGTTGGCGTTGCCACCGCAGCAACCGAAAGTGAACGGCTCACACGCGTCGGTTTTCGTGTTGTGGAAGAAGCGTGGGCACACCCCGTCGCAGGGTCCGACCTCGGCTGGCAATGTGCATATATCGCCCTCCGCAGAAGCTTCGCCCTCCGCAGGAGTATCCCCTTGCGGATCACCCTGCGCAATCCCGGAGAGAGCGAGCAGCCCGCACGCGGCGAGGAGCTTCGCTCTCCGCAGGAGCATGATCGTTAACCACGTTCGAATAGTTGGCATGGTTCGAAACCTTCCCCGGGAGCGTTTGGCCGCTCCACCGTAACGAATAAAGGTTGCGCCGAAGACGGCGAAATGTCAAGTAATTCATGGAGCGAGAGCCGTTTTCCACACGTCCGTACGGAAGCCGCAGCAACGGACAATCAATCGAAGAGTTGCGTTCCATGGGCAAGGTGGGACTCGAACCCACACCCGGTTTTCACCAGAGGGGCTTTTAAGGCCCCAGCGTCTGCCATTCCGCCACTCGCCCGGACTGTGAACATAGGGTCTCGCTGGGCCGCGAGCCATAAGGTATCCCACCTGCATTCCATTTGTTCCTTGCACGTCCGCCGCCGTGCTGGCAGGATACGACCATGAAACCACGACGCAAGGGCTGGATGGCGAGGAGCAACTGCGCTCCGCAGGAGTCAATTTCCACAGGAGTGTCGCTCTCCGCAGGAGTGTCGCCCTCCGCAGGAGTGTCGCCCTCCGCAGGAGCTTCGCCGGGAATCGGAGTCTTACACGAATGCGAGGCCGCTCGATTCCAACGGAAGACGGCGGTCCGCGTGATGGACTCGCCGCGACAGCCAAGTCTTACGGTCCGCAGATGAGTCGGGAAGCGTCGCTTTCCCAACGAACGTCGCCCTCCGCAGGAGCTTCGCCCTTTGCAGGAGCGGAACTGGCATGCGCCTGTGTCGCGATCGCGTGCTTCATCAACGTTCTTCCCAACGATTATTGTTACGACGACGGCCCCGTCGTTCGTGATAGCAGCCACGTTAACGACTCCGGCAAATGGCTCGACATCTGGACGACCGACTACTGGTTTCATGCTCAACCGGATTGGGCTCATCGTGACCTGCTCTACCGACCGGTGACGATTTCGTCGTACCGCCTGCTACGTGCGATCTTGGGCGAAGCTCCGTGGCCTCAGCATCTCGCGAACATTCTTCTGCACGCCGTTGCGACGGTCCTCGTCGTGATTCTCTGCCGAGGAGTCATGCGCAGCGGACGAGCGGCCGTTGCATCGGGGCTTGTGTTCGCTGTACTGCCCATTCATACGGAAGTCGTCGCCAGCGTGGTGGGGCGTGCCGATCTGCTCGCAACGGTCGGCATGTTGACGGCTGTACTATGTCATGCACGGTCGATGGCGATTTCCCCGAGGCCCAACGTGTGGCGATGGCGTCTGATTGCGGCGGTTGCGGTGTTCGTAGCCATGGGGTCGAAGGAAAGCGGAGTGACCGCCGGGGCGATCGTGATCCTGTGCGACGCGTATGCGTGTCGTCACGGGGGACCGACCGCGCCGATGCAGGGATGGTGGAGTCTCGCCACGTTGCGGCGGTTAGCTTACCTGCTGATCCCGATCGCGGTATACGGGTTTCTCAGATACAACGCCCTGGACGGCCGGCTGTTTCAGACGCCGGGGCTGACGAAAACCGTCAATGTTCTTGTCGACGCGCCCAATTGGCAACACGCTCTAGGGGCGATGCAGTTGTGGGGCATGTACTGGGCGAAGACGCTTTGGCCAAGTGTGCTGTGCATCGACTACTCGGTTCACGCTGTTCGTCTGGCGACAACGGCGGCCGACCTTCACATAATCCTTGGTTCGTTTGTCTCGATCGCGCTGGCCTTGACCTGTTGGCGAACCTGGCGTCGCGGGTTCTTCGCCGTTTCGTTCGTTGTGGTCGCACTCGTAATCACCTACGCCCCAACGGCCAACGTCCTCGTCGTAATACAGGTCTTTTTTGCTGAGCGGATTTGGTATCTTCCGTCGGTGTGGGTTGCGATCTTGATCGGCTGGTGTGTGGGAGAAGCCACGCGCTACGCTCCATTCCGTTTGTTGGGAGTCGCCGCTCTGCTGGCGATGGGGGCTCGAAGCGTCATTCGCAACGCGGAGTGGCGCGACAACGGGACGCTTTACGCCGCCGCGTATCGCGTTCATCCGGATGCTGTTCAATGTCTACACTTGTACGGCAAGTGGCTCGCGACTCACGGGCGGATCGATGAAGCGCTCCCACTCCTCGACAGGGCGGTCGCCATCGACATGGGGTACACCGACGCACATCGAACGTTGGGACGCGCGCATCTCGCTGCCGGGAACGTACCTTTGGCGCTACGCCACCTTCAAATCGCGAACATGCAGGTTTCCGGGCACGGAGCCACGGTGGAGGTCCTACAGAGAGCGCGCGACGCGATGGCTGCTGTCTCGTCGCAGGACTTGGTGAGTCTCCGACGGGCTGCGGAGTTACGAGCCGGCGACGCCGAAGTCCAACTGCAACTTGTGCGTAGGCTGAGGGACATTGGCCAAGTCACGGAAGCGCGCGACTACATGCGTAGTCACGACGATCAGTTTAGAGACAACGCCGGCTGGCAAGTGGAGTTTGCCGTGACGCTCGTATTTCTGAATCGGCCGGACGAAGCCATCGATCGCTACCGCCGAGCCGTGACGCTGGACCACAACAATCCGCAGGTCGCCGTGGAGTTGGCCATGCTATTGGTCGAGCGACGCGAGGGGAACGATCTTGCCGAAGCCACCGAGCTGGCGGACGCGGCATCGCGCATCGCCCCGGGTCTACCCTCCGTTTTGGTCTGCCGTGCGGAGCTGGAGGCGCTTAGTGGCAACCTCGCCGGCGCGCGAGCTCTGTATCTCGATGCGATCCGAGGCCTGCCCACCGACAACCCGCTGCGACGTGTTTACCAAGAGCGTCTCGGTGTTCTCGGGGGTTGAGCTGCTGGCGGGAACGGTGCCTTCGCTCCGGAACCTATGCGCGGGGCGCACAAAAAAAGTCCGGAGCCCGAGGGCTCCGGACTTCGACAACCATCCGGTCGGGAGAGGTTGTCGTGTGGTCGGAAGCTTAGGACGCGAGCGCCGCGGCGGCTGCCGCTACGATCGCGCGAATCTTCGCCTGTGTTAGCATAAGTTTGGCGGACGTTCCGCACGGCGTTTTCTCATCGCCAACGACAAAGGTCATGGGCTTGCCCGTCTCTTTGGCGCTCGAGCCGGCCATCTTGTCGCAGCAGAACGACTTACCGCTGACGTCGTAGGTCATCTTTACGCCGTCGGCGGCTGTTGCAACGAGCTTGGCGACGGTCTCAGCCTTCGCCTTGTCGGCAAAATCGAACCCGCCAACGCGGTAGGCGATCGTCTTGTGAGCCTTCTTCGCCATGCTCTTGGCAGTTACTGGGCAGCCAACGCAGTCACCACCGACGGTGTACCGCAGCGACGTAAGCGCCGAGAGCTCTTTGTCAAGGAGAGCGGTAAGTTGAACCTTCGCTTCGCCTTCGCTCTTCAAGACGGTATCACCGATCAGGTACTGGATGGGCTTTCCGGCTGTCTTGGCCATGGCCGCGGCAGCATGCGGGCAGCACGTCACGTCATCGCCAACCTGATACTTGATCGAAGGCAGGGCGGCGAGGATCGCCTCGATCTTGCTATCGGCGGCATAGGCCACCGTGGTCGCCGCGCTCTTGCTGCACGGCGCCTTTCCGCTTGTCAGCTTGGCGCCGCAAGGAGCCTTACCGGCCGGAGCGTCGGCTGAAACCCTTTGGACGGTCTTGCCAGCCGTCTTGTCCTCTTCGGGGCACAAGGCGCTAGCGGAGATTGCGAAACATCCGACCGCGACGGCGGCCAACAGTGTGGTGATCTTCTTGTTCATCGAGAGGCTCCTTAGGTTTGGGGTGAACTGTCGTTAAGGTAGGAAGGCTTTCCCCCTACCGATTATCCGTAACGTCTTCTTGCGCCTACCCGCGGTACTCGCAACGAGAGGAGCACGTTTCTGCGATCGTCACCTGAGCGAGTTGTGGAAGTCTTGGCGCAAGCCGCATCCAAATCCACCTTGCCAGGTTCTCCGCCGTTGGGTTCTCCAGTCCCTCAATCTCGTTAAGATAACGATGATCCAAGCGCTCCTCCAACGGAGCAAAAGCTCGTTTGATGTCCGCGAAGTCGAGGAGCCATCCGGTATGCCGATCCGCTTCGCCCTCGCATACCACCTCAACCCGAAAGCTGTGGCCATGAAGCCTGCCACACTTGTGCCCCGCCGGGGCGTTCGGCAGACGGTGGGCGGCCTCGAACGTAAACGCTCGCACCAAACGAACCTGCCGACTGGCCGAGGACTCCTCCGACTGTGTCGAACATTCTACCCTTTTGATTTCCCCAGAGTGCCGAATCATGCGTAACACTTCTGTGTCAAGGCCAAAGTCAGAGACGCACACGGACAGACGGCACGTCCGACGCGACGATTTTTTACAAATGTGACCTTACCGGACCGTCAGAGCCGCTCAACCCAGCCGCAGAATCTATAGTTATTTCTCCTTGCGAGACAGGCCCAGTAGCTCGATCTTAAAAAAGAGCGTGTCGCCCGGATGGATGAGCGGGGGCTTTCCCAGGTCAGCGAAACCGAGCTCCGGCGGGACGATCAGCGTCCTGACGCCGCCCTCGCGCATGCCGAGAATCCCCTCTCGCAATCCCTTGAGGAGCGTGTTGACCGGCAGCTTGCCCGGCTTGTTCCACCGCGTTACGGAACTATCGAACTCCGTGCCGTCGACCAGTGTTCCGACGAAATCGATCTCCACCGTATCGTCGTCGAGCGGAAAGGCGCCCGAGCCGACTCGGTGATCGATGTAACGAAGACCGGTCGCGCTTTCGTGGACTTTGAGTTCTGGGTTGTTCCTAAGAAGGTCGAGGATCCAGAATCCTACCGGGTCGAGCTCTCGCTCGCGGAATGCGTCCGCGTTCAACTTGGCCAGCCTACGGTCCAACTTCGTCACGAGGACGATCGACTTAATCACGACCGGCTTGACCGGCACGACGTCCAGTAGACCTGCGGCGTAGTTGGGGTGCGTAGACAGCGGCGAGTCGCCGATTTTTTTTACAACGTCGAACCCGTTCGTAACGTGGCCGAAAACAGTGTATGCGGTGCGATCGCGCAGCAGATCGAGCGACGGGTTGTCCTTCAGGTTGATGAAGAACTGTGACTTGGCCGAGTTCCGGATCAACGGGTTGCGATACATGGTGATCGTTCCGCGCTCGTTCTTGCGCCCACGGCGCGATTCTTCTCTGATCGCTGAACGATGACCCTCGGTCTTCTCCTTGAGTTCGGGGGTGTAGCCGCCGCCCTGGATCACGGCGTCGGTGACGCGATGGAAGATCGTTCCGTTGTAGAACCCATCTCTTGCGTAGTCGAGAAAGTTCATGACCGTCAGCGGCGCGATTTCCGCGTCGAGTTCGAGTGTGATCTCGCCCAATGACGTTTTGATTTTTACGGTCGGATGGACCGTTTGGGGGCCCTTGGGTGCAGCTACCGTCGTAAGGCATCCAAGACCCAGGGCAGCAAGCACAGCCGCGATCGATGCCGCCGGAAGCGTACGCCGTGTCATCATGAGGTTTCGCATTCGTTCACTGTCGGGAGGCGAAAACTTCGACCCCAAACGTGTGCCTACTTGATTCCCAGGAGTTCCACGTCAAAAACGAGCGTCGCGTCCGGTCCGATCTTGGGCGGCGAACCTCGCTGGCCGTATGCCAAGCTTCCGGGAATGATCAGCTTCCGCTTGCCGCCGACCTTCATGGTCGCAACACCCTCGAGCCATCCTTTGATCACCCCGCCGCGAAGGCTGAAGGAAAAGGATTTGCCGCGATCCACCGAGCTGTCAAACTTCGTGCCGTCGGTGAGCCAACCGGTGTAGTGAACCTCGACGGTGTCGGACGGTTCCGGTGTAGGGCCGTCACCAACTGTTAGATCGATGTATCGAAGCCCGGAGTCCGTCGCGACGGCTGTCTTACCCGTTTCCTTTTCGACTTTCTTTACATAGTCTTCGATCTCAGACTCCTTCGCTACTCCAGCCAGTTTTCTCGCTTTCTTCTCCTCAGACGCCGCCGCGGCTACGGTTGCTTCAACCGTGGTACGGTCGAACCCGCTGACGAGCGTTACGGATTTGATCACCACTGGTTCTGCGGGGACGACGGCGCCCCCGGGATACTTGGGGTTCCTCGTGACAGCCGTGTCACGGATTTTGTCGACCGTCTCCATTCCCTCGACCACGTGTCCGAAGACGGCGTAGGCCGCTCCGTCCCTGGTGGGCTGGTCGAGACGACCGTTGTCGACGACGCTGATGAAAAACTGGGCGGTGGCTGAATCCGGTCTGCCGCCCAAACGGGCCATCGCGATCGTCCCGCGATTGTTCTTCAGCCCGTTTTTCCACTCGTTCTTGATGCCCGGGCGCAGACCTTCTTTCTTTTCGTCCAGATCTACCGTAAACCCGCCACCTTGGATCATGAATGTCTTCATCACACGGTGAAACACGGTGTTGTCATAGAACTTGTCCTCGGCGTAACGGATGAAGTTCATCGTCGAAATCGGGGCCTTCGCGGCGTTGAGTTCGAGCACGATGTCCCCCAGCGAGGTCTCGATCTTCACGCGTGGATGGAGCCCCGTGTTTTTAGTCCCGTTCTCATCTCCGGCGAGAGTCGTCGCTCCTCCGACTAGCAGCAGCGTCACTGTGAGTAAACGCATCATGTACGATCCTTTCCGTCAGGTGTAGGCGCCGCCACGCGGCACCGCGAACTCAAGCTCAATCAATATGGGTCCGGAAGCATATCCGCCCGGCGATCCCGGAGCAAGTCCGCAGTATGCTACCACCCCCCGACGTGAGGGGTTACCATCCGCCGACACTACCGCCCGAAGCGGGTCGAGCACGGCGGCGGGTGCCGTGTCGAGACCGCATCGTCGGTGAGGCAGCCCGCGGCGGCGAAGAGTCAGGCATGCGAACCATATGATGACTGATTCACCGCGACGTCGGAGCCTCGCGACCGGTCTGCTGGGCAACGCCAATTTCGTGCTTCTCCTGTGCGCATACGCCGTCAGCGCGATGGGAGACCATCTCTCGGAGATGGCCTTGCTTAAAACGCGGGACGCGCTTGACAAAGCCGTCGACGTTACACCGCTTACCGCCCAGATGACCTTCATGTTTTTCTTGCCGTTCTTCGTGCTCGCTCCGATCGCGGGTGGCTTGGCGGATCGGTGGTCACGGCGCGGTCTTATGGTAGCAGCCGACCTCGCGCGATGTCTGATCATGGCCTTCTTCGCCGTTCTGATCGGTTGGACGCAAACCTGGGGTCCGTGGGCATCGTTCGCGCCGCTCATGCTGATTGGCGCGTTCGCCGCACTCTTCTCCCCGGCGCGCTCCTCCCTGCTGCCGACCGTCATTTCACGCGACTCCCTCGTCCGGGCCAACGCGATGATGGCGGGAGTGGGCATCATCGCGGCCATGCTCGCGGCACGCGTGGGCGGGATGCTTGCCGATCGGTACGATCCGACGATCGCGTTTCGTGCTGACGCCGCGACGTTTGTCCTGAGCGCAGTCCTGCTGCTGGCGATGAGGCTGCCTCGTGCGAGCAGACAAACGCATCAGAGTGAAGGGGTCCGACGTCGTCGCCGCAGCTTGCGCGACGGATTCAAGTACGTTGGAGCGCATCGCCACGTTCGCGAGTTACTCGTAGTCGCCGCACTGGTGTGGTTCTGCGGCCCGATCGTAAGTAGCGTCATCCCGGCCGTTGTTCGAGACGTTTACGGTGGAGACTACACGGCCATCAGTTCCTACCGCGCGCTGCTGGGGTTGGGGTTCATTCTCGGCGCGGTATCGGTGACGATCCTCGGCGACGCCTTGCGATCGGAGATCGCAATCACGTGGGGTTTCTTCGGCATCGCCGTCGGCGTCGCCGTGTTCGCAACGTCGGTGTTCATCCCCGCGAACCCGGGTACGCTCGCGATGATCGGCGGCGTGGGCATCGTGTTCGCCGGTTTCTTCGCGGTGGCTGTGATGGCGGGGTTCAACGCTTTGCTCCAACGTACGGTCGCCGATCGCTTCCGCGGACGTATATACGGGATCAAGGATTTCTTCTGCATGAGCGCGCTGCTCATCGCCACCGGAATGTTGGGTGTACCCCAGTGGACTCGGGTTGATCGCTGGGTCGGGTGGATTCTGCTGGGGGTATCCGTCGTTATGCTGGTCGCGGCGAGCGTCACACTGTCCGTGCGATTGCGTCGAGGTAATCACGGGCCGGCGCTCAACTTCGCCGAGCATCTCAATGAGTTTGTTGCGAAGTTCTGGTGGCGCCTGAAAAGGGTGGGGCCGTCGACGGTGCCTCAAACCGGCCCGGTAATCGTAACGGCCAACCATCGATGTCCTGCCGACCCATTCCTGTTGAGCGCGTGTGCAAGCTATCGGCCGATCTCGTTCATGATCGCCGCAGAGTATGCAAATTGGCCCATAGCGAGTTGGTTCGTGCGGGTTATCGAGTGTATACCCGTCAAACGTAACAGCCGAGAGACGACTTCAACGAAACGAGCGATTGCGCACCTCAAGGAGGGCAAGGCCTTGGGCATTTTTATCGAGGGCGGGATCGTGGTTCCCGGAGAGACGGGGCGTCCCAAAGGCGGTGTGGCCATGCTCGCTCTGCGGACGGGGGCGACGGTGATCCCTGCGCACATCAGCGGCGTAAAGTATCACAGCGGCATCGCACGCGGTCTCTTGACCCGCCACCTTGCGCGCGTTCGCGTCGGAGCTCCGGTGGATCTGGACGACTTTCGCGCGCAGAAACGAAGCCGAGACGTCGTGCTCGCGGCGACTGAGAAGATCTTCGC
>JADFRO010000106.1 GCA_022561255.1 Planctomycetota bacterium
TCGCAACCCGCCTGGAATCGGAAGGGATCGAGCTGATCAACGCCGTGCATCCCTCGGCCAACCTCGCAACAAACGCTACGATCGGACGAAACAGCGTCGTGGCAGCGGGCGTCTTGGTTTGCGCGCATTGTCAGATCGGGGACTCGGTAATCCTGAACACGGGGTGCATCGTCGATCATGAATCGTTCATCGGAACCGCGACGCACGTTTGCCCGGGAGCGCGTCTGGCCGGTCGTGTGACCGTTGAGTCCGGTGCGTTCGTCGGTATCGGAGCGACGATCATCCAATCCATTCGGGTCGGGTACGAGGCGATCATCGGGGCGGGCGCGGTTGTGATCGCCGATGTGGTACCGATGTCCACGGTGGTGGGCGTTCCGGCGCGGCCGATCAAATCGGTTGAAAAATCGGCGACGGCCCACGCGTGGTTGGTGCCGGAATTGGCTCATTTGTCGATATCTCCCGCACCGATCGAAACATCACCGATGCAGTGACTCACCGTTCATATTCGATCGGGCCGCCGAATGGTCCGATCGTTCACCACATCTCCCGTGTTGATTGTCGAGCGCGGCTCTACGAGCAAGACGTGTGCCTCTCGGTCGGCTATGGGCAGATGCTCGACGCCGCGAGGGACGACGACGAATTCTCCCTCGTGGACGGTGACGTCGCCGTCGCGCAGTTTTATGCGCAAGTTGCCCTTAACGACGAGAAACATTTCATCCTCGTTTTCGTGGAGATGCCAGACGAACTCACCCTTTAGCTTGGCGAGTTTGATGTGGCAGTCGCCGACGTCGCCGACGATTTTTGGGGTCCAGTGTTCGTGGAACGTAGCAAACTTCTCTTTCAGATTGATTTTCTCGATCATGTGGAGGTTGCCTCGGCTGTTGCGGGCACGGCTGACGTCCGTTCTTTCGGTTGGCTTTTCCAGCGGCGGTGAATCCAAAGGTACTGTTCGGGTTGATCGCGAACGGTTTGTTCGATGGCTGTTGTGTACGTCTGCGTGATCCAGCGGAGTGGGTCGGCCTGATCCTCCCACTCATGGGGGTGAATAACGCGCTGGATACCGATCTCGTATTGGGCGACGTTTCCCAGTCGCCGGCAGTAGGCGACGACGATCGGCGACTTCGTCGTCATGGCGAGCAGTCCGATGGACTTGTAGGTGGACGCGGGGCGGCCGAAGAAGTTCACGAAAATCCCTTTGCGGCCAGCGTCCTGATCGCCTACGAAACCCACCAGCGATCCGTCGGCGAGTAGCTCCTCGGCGTGTGCGGCTGCACCACGTTTGTCGAGGAGTCTCATGCCGTGCCGTCGGCGGCTGGCGACGATGAAGCGGTTGAGGTACACGTTGTCGAGCGGGCGCATGACGGCCGTGACCTCGAGTTTCAAGACGGCGAGCAGTTGGGCCGGGAGCTCGAACGATCCGTAGTGTCCCGTCACGAGAACGGCGCCGCGTCCGGAGAGTATGCTCTTGAGCGCTTCCTGGACGTTCACGCCGCGGATGAATCGATTCCAAGTGAACCGATCGATGAGCCGCGGAAGGCAAACGGCTTCGACGGCGAACATCGCGGCGTTTTCGATGGAGCGGTCGGCGATGCGGGCGATTTCTCCGCTGGAGTACTCCTGCCCGAAGGAGGCGGTGAGGTGTTCGATCGCACGGTTACGGTGTCGGGGCAGGAGGATGATCCACAGTCGTGCGAACAGACGGGCGCTGCGCAAATTCCAGTTGATGGGGAAACACCACATGATGGCCAGCGCTGCGCGGACGGTGAGGTACGTCAGCCAAGCTGAGAATCCGGACCTCTTCATCGCCGGTATCGTACCACGGGCGGCGCAAGGCGACCAAGGGGTGTACGAATCGTGAATCGCAAGCTAGACAACGACGCGTCGCTCGATGTCGCCTCCCTTGACTACGCCCTGCCCGACGTTCTTATCGCTCAGTTCCCTCCGGCGCGCCGGGATGACGCTCGACTGCTTGTCGTGGACCGCGGACGTGACACACTGGGTGATCGACGTGTGAAGGAGCTACCCGATCTTCTCCGTCTCGATGATCTGTTGGTGCTCAACGATACGAAGGTCGTTCCGGCGAAGTTGGTTGCCCGGCGAGAGACGGGCGGGCGCGTCGGCGGTCTGTTCCTCCGCGAACGGTCGCCCGGCGTTTGGGAGGTGCTGCTTGAGGGTTCCAAACGGCTTCGCGTCGGCGAGATCCTAACCGCCGGCGATGAAACCGATGGGGAGATTGGGCTTCGGTTGGAAGAGAACAAGGGGGAGGGGCGATGGGTCGTACGGGTCGACCGAGTGGGGTCGGCTGAAAGTCTGCTGGAGCGGATCGGTGTCACTCCACTGCCGCCGTACATTCGTCGGCGTAACGACGATCGGAGCGAGGACGACGCGGATCGGAGGCGGTATCAGACGGTGTACGCGCGGAATGCCGGTGCGATCGCCGCGCCGACGGCGGGACTGCACTTCACGCGGGAGATGCTCGACCGTATCCGTGGCCGCGGTGTCAGGACCGCTTTTGTGACCCTACACGTGGGGATCGGTACGTTTAGACCCCTTAGCGTCGACCGGTTGGACGACCACGTAATGCACTCCGAGCTGTTCGAGCTTTCCAGCGATACAGCGGAGGCGATCACCGCCTGTCGAGCCCGAGGGGGGCGGGTGGTGGCTGTCGGCACAACAACGGTCCGCGTGTTGGAGTCGTCGGTGGACGAAGACGGATCGATCGTCCCCGCAGGGCTCGACGGATATTTTTATTCGTCCACCACATCGGTTTCGAGTCGTGGACGCGTTGCTGACGAATTTTCACTTGCCCAGAAGCACGCTCCTCGCGTTGGTGATGGCCTTCGCCGGGGTTTCTCGTACGCGAGACGCCTACGCTCATGCGGTCGAGCAAAGATATCGGTTCTACAGCTATGGCGACGCGATGCTGATCGATTAGAATGATCCGCTTGTCTGTGTTGTGCTGCGGGTTGTCAGTGCTCCGTCACACGTCATTTCATGAGTGGGGCTGAACAGAGCCGCGACCGAGAGGGAGCGGACGATTGGCGATCACCGGGAATCGCGGGAACGCTCCCTCACGGGAGCTTCGCTCTCCGCAGGAGCTTCGCTCTCCGCAGGAGCGGCTCGGGAAAAGCCGTCAACCGACAGGTGGCGGAACAATGGAGTGCTTCGCAAAGGAGGGCGCCGTTCCATATGAAGGTGATTCGTCGACCCAGCGTGTACCTGGTTGGCCGGCAGGAGTTGGACAACGAGGAGATCGGGCGATTTCTCGATGACCACGGAGTGTCTGGGTGGACCACGGACACCGATACGCCGGGTGAACTTCTGCCGGAGCTTGCGGGCAGACTCTGCTACCTGAGCTTCGCCAAGCCACGACCTGGCGGTAACAGCGCATACCTTGGCCACATCAAAGAGGTGGGCCACGGCAGCGTTCTGGAACACAGCGTCTGGAATTTTATCATCACGGGTGTTTCACGATCCTTTACGCACGAACTGGTGCGCCATCGGGCGGGGTTTGGTTACTCGCAGTTATCGCAACGATACGTCGATGAATCCAAAGCGGATTTCGTCGAGCCGGATTGCATCGGAGACGATCCGGAAATGCACGAGGTCTGGCGTTCTGCGGTCGCAAACGCGCAGGAGGCGTACGTAAAGCTCGTCGCGGCGCTGCAGGCTAAATTCGCCGACGTTGAGGACAAGACGCTGCGGCGCAAGTTGGCGCGACAGGCTGCGCGATCCGTTCTGCCCAACGCGACGGAGACGAAGATTTTCGTGACCGCCAACGCTCGCGCGCTTCGCCACTTCGTCGAGCTTCGTTGCAACGAGCACGCGGAGACGGAGATTCGAGAAGTCGCGGCGCTCGTGCTTGAGATATTACAAACAGAAGCGCCGAATGTATTCAGTGATTATGAGTTCGTGAGCCTTGCGGATGGCACGCGGGCTGCGAAGACGAAGTTCAACAAGGTATGACGTAAGCGTTTCAGGGAGTCGATCAGGATGTTGGGAATTAAAACCGAGAATGATGCACGGCCCAGCGGTGATGGGTGGATCGGCCCGGCGCCGTCCATCGAGATGAGTCTGCCAGGCCCCAATGCCAAGGCAATGATCGAGAGGGATGAGCGCTGCAGTTCGCCGTCGAACACGCGCGACTATCCACTCGTCGTGAGGCGCGCGCTCGGTTCGGTGGTCGAGGATGTTGACGGCAATCGGTTCCTGGACTTCGCAGCGGGCATTGCCGTTTGCGCGACGGGACACTGTCATCCGAAGGTCGTCGAGGCGATTCAGCAGCAGGCGGCCTCGCTGATGCACATCTGCGGCAGCGATTTCTACTATCCCGCGATGGTGGACCTTGTGGAAAAGCTCGTATCGATCGTTCCGGGCAAAGGAGCCAAGCGCGTGCTGCTGACCAACAGCGGTACGGAGGCGGTCGAGGCCACGATGAAGCTCTCACGTTTCCACACGGGGCGCAAGTGGATCATTGGGTTTCACGGCGCGTTTCACGGGCGGACGATGGGGGCGCTTTCGCTCACCTGTTCCAAGGCGCGGCAGAAGGAGGGATTCGGCCCGCTTGTTCCGATGATCGCGCACGTTCCTTACGGTGACGTCGACGCGATCGAGTCGCAACTCTTTAAGTATCAGATGGCTCCCAACGAGGTAGCCGCGATTTTCGTGGAAGCGCTGCAGGGTGAGGGTGGATACGTCGTACCCGATCCGTCGTTCTTAACGGGGCTGCGGGCGCTTTGCGACAAGCACGGTATCTTGCTCGTGTGCGATGAGATTCAGTCTGGGGCTGGGCGTACGGGTAAGTGGTTCGCGTATGATCACGCGGGCATCACGCCGGACATCACGTTGATGGCCAAGGGATTGGCGAGCGGCATGCCTCTGGGAGCGGTGATCGCACGCGAGGGAGTGATGAACTGGCCGCCCGGTGCGCAGGGAAGCACGTTCGGCGGGAATCCCATCTGCTGCGCCGCCGCTCTGGCGACGCTCCGACTGGTCGAGTCCGGTTTCATGGCCAACGCCGCCAAACTAGGCGAACACCTACTGTCTGAGCTTCGTGCGATTGCCGAACGCCGCAAAGTCGTCTCGAACGTTCGCGGATTGGGTTTAATGTGCGGCGTTGACATCATCAATCGCCGGACGGGCAAGGCTGATCCGAAGCTGCGTGAAAAGCTGTTGAAGGCTGCGTTCGATCGCGGTTTGATCATGTTAGCCTGTGGCGATCGCAGCATCCGCTTCTGCCCGCCGCTGTGCATCAACGAGACGCAGCTTGATGTCGGGTTGAAGCTGTTCGACGAGGCGCTCGCGACGGTTGTGTAATACGCCCGGTGGCTGTGCCCGTTGACCCCCCTCTATCCTCCTGGGCAGGGGGAAGGCAACTAAGGCGGTTCGCCGGCCTTCGAGTAACCTCGAACGCTGGGAAATCGCGCGGGCTCAAGCCCGCGGCTCGGAACGGAGAAACGTGAAATGTTCTAGCGCCGTCGAGCGGGGGTCTTTGGGCGGCGTAGTTTGATCTTCATGTCTCGTCGGGTGCTCTTGTTATTGTTGTTTTCGAGCACCTTCACGGCTTTCTTGATGTCGGGAACCTTAATCACGACGACCGTTCTACCACGGGCCGAGCCGCCGGCGCAATACATGTACGCGATGTCGATGTGGGCGGCGGATAGCTTGTCGCAAAGATCGGCTGCGGCACCCGGCTTGTTGCTCAGCGTCACGGAAATCACGTCCGTCTCTTGAACGGGGAAATTGAGCTTTTTAAGTACCTTGCGGGTATCCGCGGCGCTGTCGACGATCATGCGAATCACGCCGTGCTCGCTGGAGTCCATCACCGATAGCGTCGTGATGTTGACCTTCGCCTTGGCCAGCCCGCGGAACAGTTGAGACAGGACGCCGGGCTTGTTCGCCAGGAAGATAGAAAACTGAAGGCATTTTTCCACGGCCTAACTCCTTTTTCCCTGTGACTGACTACGTTTCCATGCGGAAGTCGCGGACTGCAGTCGGAGTATAGCCCGGTCGCCGGCGGAATCCAGAGCGCAGAGGCGCCGGTCGGATGTTGCGGTCGCCGCGTAGCCACCCTACACTCGCCCGCATGAGTACGGTAACGACCATTGACCGCCTGAGCGAGCAGAACGAGCAAGACGTCACCCTACAGGGATGGGTCTACAACAGCCGGGCGAGCGGAAAAATCGCATTCATCATCCTTCGCGACGGGACCGGCATGTGTCAGTGTGTCATCGAGAAAAATGAGCAAACCGAACCGTTCTTCGGTGACGTCAAGCGGCTACCGCAAGAGACGGCGGTCGAAGTGACAGGAGCGGTCAACAAAGAAGAGCGCTCCGTTGGCGGTTACGAGCTGCGGGTTACGGGCTTAAAGATCGTTCACGCAGCCGGTGATTATCCCATCACGCCCAAGCCGCACGGCGTCGAGTTTTTGATGAAGCACCGTCACCTGTGGTTTCGGTCCAAGAGACCTTGGCACATCCTTCGCATTCGCTCGACGATCATCGATCAGATTCGGCGCTTCTACAACGATCGTGGCTATGTGTTGATTGACACGCCGATCTTCGCTCCGGCGGCCGGCGAGGGCGCTCAGACCTTGTTTCAGGTCGACTACTTCGGCGACCCGGTCTATCTCGCTCAAACGGGTCAGCTCTATCTCGAAGCGGCGTGCATGGCCCATCGAAAGGTCTACTGCTTTGGTCCGACTTTTCGCGCGGAAAAAAGCAAAACGCGACGTCATCTCACCGAGTTTTGGATGGTCGAACCGGAAATCGCCTTCGCATCGCTGACCGACGTGATGGATGTGGCGGAGGAATTCATCTGTTCGATCGCGCAGCGCGTGCTTGCGGATCATCGCGACGAGTTGATCGAACTTGGCCGCAACGTCGAAGAGATCGAAGCCATTCAAAAACCGTTCCACCGAATGACCTACACCGAGGCGGCGGATTTTCTTAAAGGGCCGAAGGTCAAGGAGTACTTGGAGCGGGACTTGGCTGACAAAACCGCCCGCGTCGCGGAGTTGGATGCGACAATCGCCGAACTCGAAGAGACCGCCGGCAAGCAGGGCGTCAAGCAGTGGCAAAAAGACAAGGCTGCCGCCGAGGCGATCGATGCTCGCGAGGAGCGCAGCGACCTTTCCGAGCAGATTACAAACATTCCGCACCACGTGAAGCTAGCTGCCGACTTTCAGTGGGGCAGTGATTTGGGCGGATCGGACGAGACCATTCTTTCGCGCATGCACGATAGGCCGGTGTTCATCACCCACTATCCCAAAGCGTGCAAGGCGTTTTACATGCGCGAGGATCGAAGCGACGATCGCGTGGTGGAATGTTTTGATTTACTGGCGTCGCAGGGATTCGGTGAGATCATCGGCGGGTCGGCGCGCGAGGAGGATTACGACCGTTTGCTCGCGCGCATGAAACACGAGAAGCTGCCCGTTAGCGAATACGAGTGGTATCTCGACCTTCGTCGGTACGGTTCCGTACCGCATGGCGGGTTCGGGCTGGGCGTCGAACGCACCGTCGCCTGGATCTGCGGCCTCAAACACATCCGCGAGACGATTCCCTATCCGCGCATGATGGGCAAGTTTTATCCGTAGAGAGTAACCAAAAATAACAGGGCGTACCCCCCGTTGGAAGGTCGGGACAGCTGGCCTTCGAGTGGCATCGGCCATGGAGAAGTCGCGCGGGCTGAAGCCCGCGGCTCGCGAGGTGCGCCGATTCGTGCGCGACCGCCGTGCGTCACGTTGTGAAGCGTACGCCGATGGCGCCTGGTTCGGTACGGACAACGATTGCGGGCACGTGGTAGGGAGCGGACTTGCTATCCATGTGTAGTTCGACGCCGACTTCATCACCGATGTCGACGGCGAATTTGCCGATGAGTTTGGCGCCGATGAGTGACACGTCGCTGACGGAGGTGCGTTGGGTTTGGCCGTCCGGCGAGATCGTTTCGGCGTAGATCGTGCCCGATGAGGGAACGAGCCGCTGGGCTTTTCGCTTTTCAACCTGATTGGTCGCTGACGGCGCTTTAACGAGAGGAACGATCATGGCTAGCTCACCCTTTCGGTGTCGACCGCTGTTTGTTATCGGCACAATCGTGGTCGGTCTGTAACCGGGGCTATAGCTCCAACGCGGCCGTAAGCGTCGAGCGGTCGCCCGAGCGTCAATCTGTAAGTCGCTTATTGACAAGGCATACGGAATAAACGATAGGGACAGGCACGCGGCTGGATGCTGGTTCGGGGCTACAAGGACGGAAACGAGGCTAAAAACAACAGCGTTCACATTCGGGAGCAGATTGTTTATCCGAAAAGAGCAACCCAAATCGCGTCGACAGCTTGAACCTATTTCAATTGCTTCGCGCGCGTGTCATAATGGATCCTGCGCTGCCGAGAAAGTACAGCTATTGGCCGGCGCGAGTTGCAGAACCGGCACGGCGTCGTAAGACAAGCGTACCGGCAGTGAGCACGAGTAGGGTCATCGTCCCCACGCCGTACGTCGAAACGGCTGGAATCGCCGCTTCACTGAACGAGAAGTTGTCAATCACACCTCCAAAAAACTCGATGCGTACGATTGGGTTTCTCGGGTCCAGCGTTACGAAATTGTTCGGATCGCCGAACACGGTGGCCAGGTTACTGTTGATCGAGGCAATGGGAGCATCGGTACTGTCGAACGCCGTCGCAGTTCCCGGAGCGAAGTCAGAGGCTTGGGCCGGTGACCAAACTTGGCTTGCCACGTCATATTGCCACGTGTCATTGAATGCGGCTTTCCCACCAGTATCGCGCCACCCGCCGAACATGAAGCCCGTCCGGCTCACCGGGTCAAAGACGACGGAAGCGCGCCAACGCGCTGGCGGGATACCATCCGTCGGCATTACTTGCCAGGTGGTCGTGC
>JADFRO010000107.1 GCA_022561255.1 Planctomycetota bacterium
TGTCCATGCGACGCCGATGGCCAGCGCGATGAGCATTGGCCAACCGACCGCGCCGGCGGCATGATGAAGCGTTGCAGCAGCTAGGCTGATGAAGTCGGTATGGCGCAGCTCATGGGCGAGGTGCGCGTTCGGCGCGGGGTCAAGCCAGCCACCGATTCGCGTGAAATAGGCATCCGGATTTGCGAACAGGCCGTTGATAATGACAAACGGAAGCGCGAACGCGATCAGCCCCACGAACCACCTGGGCTGAACGAGCGATCTCCAGGCCTTACCGCCGGCGGAGCGACGCCGGTAGCGGACTTCCTGAATCAACAAGAAGAGCGCCATGCCAGGATACATTCCGCCGACTGCGTCCTTGGTGCTGACCGCCAGCGCGGCGAACAGACCCAACAGCGCTGCATCGGCGATCCTACGCGACTCGATCAAACGGACGTAGAAGTAGACGCTCCAGGCGAACCAGCAGACGGACGGGACGTCGACGTTACCCAGGTGCGCGAAATAGGTAAAACCGGCGCCGGTCATCATCGCTGCCGCAGCGACACAGGCGGCTAGTTCGTCGTGTAAGAGTCTGCGCGCCGCTGCCCAAAGACCCAGGCCTGCGAGGATCGCCATGACGACGGTCGTTGCGCGCGCGATGAGCGTAAGCTGTCCGATTTTTGGCGCGTGGGGGGGACTAAGGGAACTCTTCCCGCTATCCGGGTCGACGACGCGTTCGCCGGTGGTGGTCCAGTGTGCAAGGAGTGGTTCGTAAGCGGCGCGGAGCACGAAGTAGTGAAGCGGCGGGTATCGCCCTTTCCAATCTCCAGGCCAGCCGTCGACGGCGCCCAATGTCCGAACGCCGGCGATCGTGTCCTGACTCCACGACACGACGGAGGGGAGTCCCCAGCGCAACCCGGGTAGGTAGAGCGCAAGCCCAAGCGCTACGATCAGGATCGGTCCGGAAAGTTTTTGCAGAGGGCGGGTCGACGGAGGTGGTGAGTCGTCCTGCGTCATCGCGATTCCGGCGTTGTCGGCGTGGCGGCACATTTGCTGCTGCGCGGTTGTTCACCGATTTGCGCACAGGCATCCATCACGCGAAGCACGTTTTCTCCCAGCACCTTGCTCAGGTCGCCGTCGCTGTAGCCTCGTTGCATGAGTGCCGCGGTGAGGTTGGGGAGCATGGAGCAGTCCATCATGTCGGCTGGCAGCGACGGAACGCCGTCGAAATCCGTTCCGATTCCCACGTGGTCGGGGCCGACGAGTTGCAGCGCACGGTCGAAATGGTCCACGAGCACCGACAGCGGAGTGACGTGGTCGGTCAGTGGCTTTTTCGTTACGCCGCCGTCGGCGATCCATCGGAGGATGGCGTCGCGATCGATCGGCGGATGGTTCGCGTCGATGAACGCAGCGGCGAAGTTGATCTGAACGACACCGTCGCAGTCAGCCACGGCTCGGATCATGTCGTCGGAAAGATTGCGTCGGTGGGGTGAGACGGAGCGGCAGGAGGAGTGCGTTGCGATGATCGGCGCTGTGGAAACCTTCAGCACGTCCCAGAAGGTGTCGTCGCTGGCGTGGGAGATGTCGACCATCATGCCGAGTCGATTGAGTTCGCGCACCACGTCGCGGCCAAACGCGGTCAGGCCTCCGTGTAACGGTGCGAGTGTCTCGTGAACGCCCGACGAGTCAGCCCAGCTTGTGTGGAACGAATGCGTCAGGGTCAGATAGGTCGCGCCGCGATCGCGAAACTCTCGCAGGTTGTCGAGTGAGTCTTCGATCAGATAGCCGCCCTCGATCGCAACCAGCAGGGCGATGCGTTTCGATTTTTTCGCGGCCCGAACCTCGTCGGCGGTGCGGGCTAAGGTAAACGTGTCGGCGTGTCGTTGCACGGCACTCTGGATTCTTGTGATCTGTTCAAGGGCGACCCTTACGCCGGCGCCGGGCTGCACGGGACCGGGCGCGTAGACGGCGAAGAACATCGCGTCGATCCCGCCCTCACGCATCCGCGGAAGGTCGACGTGCCCGTCGTCGTGACGCAGAGCGAGGTCGAAATCGGGGTCGGCGAGGCGCTGTGTCGTGTCGCAGTGGGTGTCGACGACGAGTGCCCGCCGGTGCAATTTTCGCGCTCGTGAAAGAAAGTCGCTCTGGGTGATCGTCATTGCCAGCATTGTAATGAGGTTTCGGTCAATTGCACGAACCTGACAGCGGCGTTGAGGCAGCCTGCTTGGTCGCACGTGCCTGCACTGGCAAATGGGGTTGGGCGGCGGCCGCGTCGAAAAAACGACTCGGCGCGGACCCCTTGCGTGTCTTTCCCACGGCACCTACGCCGGCGAAAATTTGCGAAGACCGATCCGAACTCCGCTCGATAACTAAGGCGAGAAACGTCCTGACATAGAGCGCGACGAGTTGACACCAGGTTCCGAGACCCTTCTCGAACTCGCCGCGAATAGAACCGGAGGAGTAATGGTCATGCCGCCCAAATGCCGTTTGTTCGTTCTCGTTTTTCCCGCCGCTTTCGTGCTGAATGCGGCATGCACCAAGTCAGCCAACATGCTGCCGCTTACGGAAGTCCAAACCCGCAAGATCGATCAGATGCGGGATCGGCCGCGACCCTACCTGCAGTCCATGGTCGACAACGCCTTGCTTCACGACATGTCCGTCACGGACATGCATTTCGTTCCGCATACGAGTGAGTTGAGCGGAACCGGCGCGGCGCGGCTCGATCGCATGGCGATCATGTTGAACACGTACGGTGGCGTCGTCCGTTACGACACGCTGATGAGTGACTCTGAACTGGCGCAGAAGCGCATCGATCACGTTCGAGAATACCTGGAAGTGGCGGGGTGCGACGTCAGTCGTGTGGAGGTAACGGTGATGTTGTCGGGCGGACGAGGTTTGACGGCTAAGCGCGCGATTGAAATCGACGACGCCGGAACGGTTGAGCCGGTTGGAGGTGGAGCGTCGAGTGTGGCTGCCTTGTCCGGTTCAGGCTCCTAACGATGGGGACGAAAGAAGAGGTGAGGTGGACAATGATACGTGGCTCAAAAGCTATCGCACTCAGCGCGTTGACGGTCGTTGCGGCCGGCTGCGCGAAACCAGACTACAATCCGGGGCGGGCGCAGTATCCCCGGTTCAAGCAGACACGGACAGTCAAATCGATACCGTCGAAGCAGGAGTCGCCGCCGAGCATCCTTCCCCAGACCCACTTTGCGGCGGGCAACTTGCTTGAGCAGCAAGGACAGATCAGCCGTGCGATCGTTCAGTACCGTAAGGCGGTCGCCGTCAATCACAACTTCGCCAGGGGCTACCATCGCCTTGGGCGGGCGCTCGGTCTCACCGGTAAGCGGCGTGAGGCGATTACGGCGCTAAGTCGCGCCGCGGAGCTTAAGCCCGGCAGCGCCGTCGTCCGTAACGACCTCGGTTATGCGCTGATGCATTCGAAGCGATGGGAGGAGGCGGAAGCGGAACTGCTTGCTGCCACCGAGATTCAGCCGGATTTCGCGCGTGCGTACATCAATCTCGGATTGGTGCTGAGCAGGACCGGACGGTTCGACGAGGCCTACGCCAGCTTTCGAACCGTACTGCCGGAACCGGACGCGTATTACAACCTTGGTCTGATGTACCGTGGACAGGGACAATACGACAAGGCGGCCGATACGTTTCGCCGTGTGCTGGCCATCGACGAGAACTTCTCCGCGGCGCGCACTCAACTGAAACAAGTGACGGCTCAGCTTAATGCGGGGCGCCAAGTCGCAGAGCCCAGCCCCGTGTTCGCGGATGCAATGGATGAGGTGGATACCCACAAGCTGAAGCTTACGGCGGATGCTTTGCGGGAGAAGCGCATGGCTGCGAATGAACCGGAGCCGCTTCGGCCACCGCTGACGCCGACCGCTCGACCGACCCCCATACCGCAAAAGATAGAGCGGTCCACGCTCGTTGCCCGGGCTCAGCCGGCGCCGGTAGCGGCCAAGACGAGAAAGATTGAGACGCCCGCGGAAACTACACCGTGGAAGGTCCACAGAGGCGATTCGCCCGACGTGCTACAAAATGTTCTCGATGCCGTCATGGCATCGACTGGACCGAGGACCGCGCCGGCGGTGATCGATCGGGCGATTGACGAGGCCGTTCAGCTAAGTGCACAGCGCGCCGCAGCGTCGAACCGAGTTGCCGCCGTGGCTCCTGTGGAGCCGGACGATCCGCCAAGCGAAGCGGAAGAGTTTTTCGACGACGATGAAGTAGAGGCGGCGACGTTTGTCGAACGTCGCAGGTTCGCGCCGACGGAGGAAGCCGTTCCCGAGATTGAACCTTTTATGATTCCAACCCCACGCAGGGCGGTGACCGTCGTGCAGACGGATACGCCGTGGACGGCGATCCCTCCTAGAGCTCAGGTATTCCAAGGTCGAGAGCCGCCACAGGCTGCCGCGCACGATTCGCGTATCGACTGGAACGGGTCGCGTGTGACGCTGATGGAACTGCAGGACATTCTCGACAACGAGGAGCGCTGCTTTGGGGAGATGGTCGCTCGCATCGATGCCGACTGGTTTGCGGATCCGGCGCCGATTGTGGATCCGTCGGCGAAGCTCTTCGCAGAAGCCTTTACGATGGAGGATACGCCGTGCGAGATTTCCGTTGACGGGGAGGTATTGGCTGCGATCGACGATGAATCCGCTACGACCCCGATCGCAAGGAAGCGAACCCGCGCATCCGTCGTATCGTTCGGTCGTACCACACGCGCAAACGTACCTGTTCGCCGAACACGTACGTGGCGACCGCAGGTGAGTCGGCGACAGATGGAACGCCTGGATGCCCTCCGCGAGCGCGTGTTCGGTTTTGATACCGCAGCCAAACTGGATGAGCTTGAACGGAAAATTCAGCTCGCCGGCAACGACTTGCGCCGCCTCGACGACGCGCTGGAAGCCGGGACTACCTCGAGTGCCGGCGACGAGCGGTTGGCACGACCGACGGTTGTTCGCGTCCAAGTATTGGAGCGAAATCGCTCCGATCGTCCGGCGATTCCGGGTCCGCTCGGTCGCAGCAACAGCCCCGCGTCGCTCGTGGAGCTTCTCGGTCCGCCCAGCGACCTCGCAGAGACAGCGGCGGAGCGGCGAGCGGTCAGGGTAAGGCGCGATACGACCGTCTCCGCTGCGATCACGCCGGGGACGCGGATAGGATGGCGTAAGCCGTTCACCTCGCTTAAAGAGCTGGTCGCGATCGCTCACAACGACGTTTATTGCTTGGATGGACACGATGCAGCATTACGCGATGTCGTTGAGTTCGCCCGGCAACACGCGGAAGCAGCGCAACCGGAGGTCCGCAAGGTCTCTCAGCGAGAGTCAAGCCTGCGCAAAGATCGCGCACCCTCGCCCGGACGAACGGGCGTCGGAGCGATCGGCTATCCGCGTACGTCGAGTACGAAGCGTGAGCCGGCGAGAAAATAGATACGCAAAGCGCCCGGCCGCTACGGTTGGGATCATAAATTCGTAAGACAGGGCTCGTCCGAAACCTCGGACGGGCCCTTTGTTGTTGGCGGGTTCGTTCGTACAGGCGGCGCGACGGTTTGTACCACGCCGGGAGCTTATCCCACAAACGTACGTTGGAGGCTCCGCGCGGGCTAAAGCCCGCGGCTCAGGAAACTAGCTCAGGAAACTACTGGACGTGGGCGCTTAGGCGGTACGCGCAGCAAAGAGGCCCGGTGGGGTGGACCGGGCCTTGGGGGAACCGACCCATGGGGGGGACGGGTCGGTAAGTGGACTAATTGATTACGACGCTGATTCTGCAGATATCGGCCACCTCCGCAAGAGAAATATTGCAAAAATATGAAGACCGCCTAGCTAGCCCTTCTTCCCGGGTGTCCGAAATAGCTTTGGCGGCGCCATTGGCAGGCGTATTGTTAGGTCTTGCGGGTCCGGGTGGCGTTTGGCTTGTAGGGGGCGTAAGATGGTGTGTGCCAGCGTGCTGACGCACGGACTTGCGTAAGGGGAATCCAGACATGTTGCGATGCGAGGACTGTGAATTCTTTCGGCGAGGTTCGGACGGGTCGCCTGAGTTGACGTGCGATCCGTTCTCGACGGCCAAAGAGCCCGAGTGTCTCATCAAGTTACAGTTGATCGAGCTTAGCATCATTTCGCGTTCGCACGAAGCGACGCTGGACATGTACCGCCGCTTCGCGCCGCTCCAGGAAAAGATGTTCCGCCAGATGGAGCGGGAGATCGACGAAACCGACGAGGCCGATCGGTGGAAGCTCGGATTGGCGGAATCGGACGAGGACGACGAGGACGACGACGCCAAGTCATAGTGCTCGGGGACGCGCGTCTAAATCAAGAAGCGCGACATGATAATGGTGTCGGCGTAGGTTCCGTCGTCGCGTTGAAAATCGTCACGAAGCCGGGCTTCGTGTTGGAACCCGAGCGCGTCGTACAGCCGCATGGCTCGGTCGTTGCCGTCGTAGACGCGAAGGTAGAGTTTTCGAAGGTTTCGGTCGCGTCCCCACTGTATCAGCAGTTCCATCATTTTTCGGCCGATTCCGACGTTCCAAAAATCCTTGAGTACCGCCAGGCCGAGTTCGGCGTGATGACTCAATCGGATCTGCTCCGGTGAGCCTACGCCGCCGGTGGCTACGATTTTTCCTCCGACCAGGGCGACGAGCATCATGGCCGATGGTTTGATGTGTTCGCGGATGAACTGTTTTTCCTGTTCGACGGTCTTGTCGAATTCGCCCGGTTTGTAATTGAGCCATGGCGATTCGGCGTGCATTTTCGGGAGCATCTCGCAAAGCTCAGCCGCGTCGTCCTCGACGGTCTCGCGGATCGTGCATGAACGTCCGTCCTTAAGCGTGAACGATACGGGGAGGCCGGAGGGTTCAGTTGCGCGTTGCTGAGTGGATTGATGCGTCATGGCTAGCGTCCGGAGTCTCAAGCGATACCGTCGTGCGTCCGTCGTAACAGCGACGGGCGGAGGCCGCCCCGGCACCCATCCTACTCAGGAGGGTCCAGGTTCGGCAAGTTGGTCATCGGATGACGTACGCGCTGGCGTTCGTGACAGTATCGGCGGGGCATGAACGATTCGTGCCTTGCGGGAGGGCTCCGAACGAAGTGTCACGGACCCTGCGCGCGGCGAAATTTGTATCCCGCGTCTCGAACCTATCGATCGCTTGTCGAACGGATCGTCCCGGCGCGTTATGATCGGGTCGGCCTTGGTGCAGCGGTCCTGGGTTTTGTCGGACAGAGGAACTCTCGGATGAACAGCATGATCTATCTGGACTACAACGCGTCGACGCCGATTGATCCGGTCGTTCGAGACGCGATGCTACCGTTTCTTGGTGAGATGCACGGTAATCCCACCAGCTCGCACGCATTGGGAAAGCGCATGCGCCAAGCGGTCGACGATGCTCGCGAGCAGGTCGCGGCCCTGATCGGCTCTTCGCCCGAAGAGATTATTTTTACCTCCGGTGGGACCGAGGCGAACAATCACGTCATCAAGGGGGTCGCACATACGCATCGTAAGCGCGGCAAGCACATCATCACGTCGGCTGTCGAGCACCCAGCCGTTCGTAATCCGTGTAAGTTTCTTGAGCAGCTTGGCTACGAAGTGACCTACGTTCCCGTGGATTCGACCGGTTGGATTGATCCGCAGGTCGTTGCGGAGGCGGTGAGGCCCGATACGATCCTCATCTCCATCATGCACGCCAACAACGAAGTCGGCACGATCCAGGACATCTCGCAAATTGCGGAAATTGCCCAGCAAGCCGGGGCGTTGATGCATACGGACGCGGCCCAGTCGGTCGGTAAGATCGCGACGCGGGTCGACGAGCTTGGTGTGGATTTCCTAACCATCGCCGGACACAAAATTTATGCGCCGCAGGGAATCGGTGCGCTTTACGTGCGCCGAGGAGCTGAGCTCGAGCCGCTGCTCCACGGAGCCGGGCACGAACAGGATCGTCGCTCGGGTACCGAGGCGGTCCCGGCCATCGTGGGGTTGGGAGTGGCCGCGGAACTGGCGCAGCGAAGCTTGCCCAACACGCGGGTCACGCTGCTGCGCGATCGGTTGTACGACGGGTTGTCGGGCGCCCTGGGTGACGACGTCGTGCTGCTGGGACATCCTACGAAGCGTCTATCGAGTACCTGCTGTGTGGGTTTTCGTGGCCGCGTCGGTGGTGAGGTATTGGCTGTGTGTCCCCAAATTTGTGCGAGTACGGGGGCTGCGTGTCACTCCGGTAAGGCGCGGCGTTCCGCGACGCTGACGGCGATGAACGTGCCGGAGGAGATTGCCTTCGGAGCGGTTCGGTTTAGTGTGGGTCGCCCCACGACCGAAGATGAGGTCGACACCGCCGTCGAGCAGATCGTTGCTGCGGTGCGCCAGGGCGTTCCTTCTTAAGCGCGCATCGCCGCGCCTGCTAAGCTTGCCACTCGTCGATCCGACGTCTCGCCCGACCGGTCCGCTACGAACTTTGGTTGCCACGCCGCTCGATATTGACGAACAACGTGGGATCCGGGGTGTCGTGTTTCTTGCTGAAGTACATAGCTTGTGGGGGTTCGACGGCCGATGGCGTTTCGTCGGTCACGTCAGACCCGGGGCGTTCAGTTGGGGATGGCAGCTCGCTATTCGGCTGTGGGGGGTCATTGTCTGGAGGTGTCTCTCCACTGCTCTTGTTCGGATCGTTCGTCACATTGATGCTCCTATTTCCAACGCTGCAGTCACACGGCCAATTATAGCGTAAACGAGAAACACAGCAACGAAGAAAACGCCCAGCCGAGTCGCCCAGTTTATAACAATGGCCCACCACTTTCGCTTCTCCGCCCGCTTGCGCTCCTCGCTGATCGCTTCTGCGAAGTTCTGACACAGATCCCTAATGAGCATAGCACTCGTGAACTGATAAATGTCTCCTTTCTTAACGATCTGCTCCAACAGGCGT
>JADFRO010000108.1 GCA_022561255.1 Planctomycetota bacterium
AGTTGAGGTAATAAATCTCGTCCGCTTCATCCAAGGCGTCATCGACGATCGTCACGTCGATGGTTTGCGTAAGGCTGCCGCCGGGAAGATCGATCGAGATGATTGATGCGCGCCCGCCGGCGCTGTCCAGAAGTGGCGATAGATACGCAGCCGTTGCTACCGAGTTGACGCGCCAGCCCAGCTCTTCGCTTCGTGACGCTAGCGCCGTCGACACGTCGGCGATGAACGTACGATCGTCACTCGTCAGCCCTGTATCTCGGACGCACAAGACCACCGCGCGACTGGCCGGTGCATGTTGGGGAAACTCGTCGCGAAGAATCGTCAGCGCCTGTTGTGAGGGAAGCTCAGCCGGCAGAAACGACGTGGCGTCATCTGCAAGCAGAGTCGGCACGCGCGGCGCGGGTATCCACACCACCAAGCCCGCGCCGATCCAACAAACGATCCACGCCCAGCGGCGACGTGTAACCAACTTTGCCCAGCGATCCATCAAGAGTGTTCTCGCCATGAAGTGTGCGCCGAGAGTCGGGCGGAGTCGTCGCCGATCCGCGGTTCATCACTATCGGACCCAACCCAAAGTTCGAGTATCGTAGCCGAACGCTTCGTGCATCGCCACGTTTTGCCTGGTCGCGCCGAGGTGCGTTCCGATAAGGCGTGCCGAAGCGAACCGAAAGTGTACACGTCAAAACGGCTACGGTTTCGCGTTAGCGGCAACGATGAAGCGGGACCGACCATTGGCCGACTCTTCTAACATAGCTGCGGTCGGGGCGGACACCGGGTTGTGTTCGGCGGCCCTTACACGCGCGCAGATGCGGTGTGCGCTGGTGTTGTGCGGTGATCGTTCGAGATGATTGAAACGTGCGAATCAGCTTCGGAGCTCAGAACCTATCTCATACCCCGTCACGGTACGACGGTGAGCATTCGCGCCGGCGATCCGCACGCCTTACGGCTCGCACGTACCGAGCTGGAATTGCTCAAGCGTTTGCGGCGACGCGTGGCGCAAATAGGTTCTACCAGCAACCTACCGACCAAACATCGATATTCACAGAGCGACTGCCGCGAATTGGTGGAAATCCTGATCGACGCGCAAAACCCCATCGTCGACGAAATGATCGCGCAAATCGACCGGGACTACGGGGATCTTCGAAAGGAAATACTGATGACCGTTGTGAATGAGCAGGCAGAGAACCTCGCACAGGAGGCCGCCGAATCCGGAGCGATCGAGCAGGCGAAGAGGGAACCGCCTGCGGAAACAACCGTCTCACCCGATCAAAACCAGCCGCACGATCCGCCGGTCATCGAAGGGGGCGAAGCCGACGTGGAAGCGGCGCTCGCAGCCGCAGAAGCAGAGCTCGCCAAAGTGGTCGGTGCCCATTCATCGACCGATGCGAGCGCTGAGGCGCAAGCCCCCGACGTTCTCGTAGAGGAGACGCCGCAACCCTCGACCGATGGCGCGCCCCCAGAGGACGATTCTGCCGACGCCGACGAGTCCGCGGGCAGCCCAAGCACCCCGGCGAGCGCTGAGTCCGCAGGCTCCGAGGATGCGCCCGAAACCCCCGACGCCGAACCGCGCGAACCTGCCGACGAAACGCCTGAGGCTGATTCCGTTGACGACGACGCGACGGCATCGAGCGAACCGGAAATTGATACGCCTGCCGATGAGGATCAACATGCCGAGGCAGCGGCGGACGTCGGCGACTTCACCGACGACTATTCCCCCCAGCGAGCGGAACGTGCGGTGGTGGAGATCGAGAAGGGAATTCGCAAGCTCGCTTCGATCCTCAGCAACGAGGTCAACGATCAATGGAAGCGCGCTCAGGAGGCGTTCGACGACACCATAGAGAGCCGCAAGAAAACTCAGAGAGCGCACCGCGATGCCACGGATCTGCTTCGGGAAATATCGCATCTTAGGGAAGAGGCCCAGATCGCTCGCGACGACGCCAACATCGCCAGACGCGAGGCGAAGCTGATTCGCGAAGACGCCAAGGTTGCCAAGGAACGCGCCGACGCGAGTGCCGCCGCGGCGGAAGCAAGCGCCGATGAGGCTGAGCGGGAAGCGGAAAACGCCCTGAGGCGTCGTCGATCGAAGAGATAATGTAACGCCGCTGGCTTGCCTTCGTAGCGGTACGCTCAGGCGCGACTGCCTACGTTGCGTCCGTCCTTACTCGGTCGGCAGGGTGGCTACGTAAGCGCCGAGGTCGATGATCAGACTCGAACTCCACCCCAACAAATCGCTTGCGGGCATCGGCGCACCCGGGTGACCGAAGCGCACCGTGTGGACGAACTCCCACGGATTCGACACAGCCACCGCCCCGATGGGTGTGTCTCCGACGGCCTTACCGTCGCTCCCGTGGCAGAACACACAGGAAAGGCTGTATCCGAAGCCGCCCGACGACGCATTGCCGGGGAATTCGCCGTTCTCGTCGATCAGGTCGCTTGTATCGATCGCACCTTCGCGGACCATCTTCACCAGATCCCAAAGGTCACGATCGCTCAATCCGAAGCTGTCCATGTCATGGCCGTTGGTAACGTCGTTGGGGTCGGCCTTGAGCAAAGCGAAGATTTCGCGCGGCGTTATCGACGTCCCCAGCACGCCGGGAATGCCCGTAAAATGCTCACCGGACGCGTAGGCCCCGGCCACGCCTTCGTAATCCCAGCCGTGACATTCCTTGCATCGATACGTCGTGCTACCGAACTGCGAGCCGATCATGGGATAGAGCGGATGCTCACCCATCGGTTCCGCCGCGCCGTTGACGATCCACCACTTGTCGTAGAGCTTGCCACCTCGAACGGCGTCGGCCAGCACGTAGTCCGCCGGAAACGGCGCAGTGGGACCGTCCGCGACGTCGTTCCAATCCGCCAGGTCGGACAGTGAAACCGTGCCGTCGTCGTCGAAGTCGAGCCACTCACATTCTTCGCCGACGCTTTGGTCACCACCGCTAAAACATCGCTGCAGCGCCGCGAAGTCGAGCAAGTCCAGGTCGGTATCGCCGTCCGCGTCGCCGATCGTACCAGCAGGCAGTGTCGCGTAGCCTGAGTAATAACGATCGCCGAAGAGCGCAGCCGCGTCGTTAATCGCGTTGCCTGCTGCGAAGAACGTCACCGGTCCGGCGTCGACCGTCGGCGCCTCCCACCCCACGTCGTAAGTGTATCCTCCGTCGCCGATGCTCCACGTCGCGATCGAAGCGTCCACCCCCTCGTGCGTGTGCGTGATGTAATCCGTTGGGGTGCCGGAGACTGGGAATGCGGTCGTCGTCGCGTTCGTGATGAGCAGTGTCCCAAGATGGGATCCGCCGCCTTCCGCGCTGAGTTCAAACCCCGCGCCCTTTTGCTCGGGATCAAAGATGTGTATGCCGAACTCGTAGGTCGCGCCGACGCGGTAGCGTCGAGGAAGACCGACGACGTCAACACCGCCGGGGCCTTGGTTAAAATCGTGACACGTCGTGCAGTTGGCTCCGAACGGCGCCCCTCCGGACAGTAAGGGGTCCGCGCCGCTTCGAAACGCCATCGTGACCGGCACGGCTGTGATCAGAGTTGCCAGTCCTGTCGCAGCTAGCACGCCTCGAAACCGGGATGCCATGTTAAATCCCCCCAACTGTGGCTGGACGCTCCCGGAGCGGAACGTCTCCCCGAATCATTCTATCTAGCTCGCTTTGCCGGTTCAACGGAACGCCACGCAAGCGGTGAGGCTTTATATTGGGACTTTTCGCCCTTGGCGGCGTGACCGATAAGAAACGTCGTCGCGACCCACGCGGAAGGGCTGGCTGGCAGCCGCGTGCGTACTTACGCGACGTTGATCAGATTGAACGATTCGCCGTGTCGTTTCAGCACTTCCTGGCGAAGGAGCTTGTGCTCAGGGCGGCTCAGCGGGGGGTCACTTCGCAGCATCGCTGCTGCGTCGTCTCGTGCCTGCGCAAGGAGCTCCAAATCGTTGACGATGTCCGCCACCCTGAAGTTCGGCAGGCCGTGCTGACGCGTCCCCAGCATCTCCCCAGGGCCTCTGAGTCGCAGGTCTTCCTCAGCGATACGGAATCCGTCGTCGGTTTCACACAGGACCGATAAGCGCTCGCTCGCTGCCTGACCGTGACCGTCGGAGAAGAGCAGGCAGTATGATTTTCGTGTGCCGCGTCCCACGCGCCCTCGAAGTTGGTGTAGCTGACTCAACCCGTACCGCTCGGCGTGTTGAACGATCATCATCGTGGCGCCGGCTACGTCGACACCGACTTCGACCACGGTCGTAGCGACGAGCACCTGCACCTCGCCCGCCTGAAAACGTTTCATCACGTCCGCTTTCTCGGATGCTTTCATTCGTCCGTGCAGGAGTGCGACGCGACATCCGGGAAGAATCGTATCAGCGATTCGTTTCACTTCGTCAGCAGCGGCTCGTAGCGGCAGCGCGTCGGACGCTTCGACCAGAGGATAGACGATGTACGCCTGCTCGCCGGCTGCGATCCGTTTTCGCACGAACGCCCACGCCCGCGCGCGGTCGTCTTGTGCTACCACGCGCGTCGTCACCCTCTGTCGGCCGGGGAGTCGCCCCTCGATCGTCGATACGTCGAGATCACCGAAGACGGTCATCGCCAGCGTTCGCGGAATGGGCGTCGCCGTCAGAACAAGCACGTGCGGAGCGTCACCCTTTCGCCGTAGAGACGCCCGCTGCTCGACCCCGAACTTGTGCTGTTCGTCGACGATGACCAATCCCAGGTCGGCGAAGCGCACGTGTTTCTCGAACAGCGCGTGCGTGCCGATCAAAAAGTCGATCTGTCCGTCGGCCAGTCGACGCAGCATTACCTTTCGCTCGGTGCCAGGCGTTGATCCAACCAGGTACCCCATTCGCACGCGGCTTCCTTTGAGATATTGCTCGACCTTGGCGCGATGCTGGTTCGCCAATATTTCCGTTGGGGCGACGAAGGCGACTTGACGGCGGTTGGCGATCGCGGAAAGCGCCGCGTAAACCGCTACGGCTGTCTTTCCCGCGCCGACGTCCGCCTGCAGCAGACGGTTCATCGGGTGAGGACGCGCCAGGTCGGCACGAATTTCCGCTATGGCGCGGTCTTGCCCGACGGTTAAGGTAAACGGCAGGCGTCGACGAATGCGCTCATCCGCCTTTTCGGTCGTAACGATGGGCTTTGCGTTCGCTCGCTCGACGATTTGCTGCCTGCTCAACTGCACGCCTAGCTGAAACAGCAGCAGTTCGTCGTAGGCGATGCGGGCACGCGCCGTCGGAACGTCGGCAGGGCACGTCGGGCGATGGCAGCGAAGTATGGCTGTGCGTCGAGGTGGCAGCTTCCGTCGAGATCGCAGCGCTGCAGGTACGAAGTCATGCACCGATGCGAGCGCAACGTCCAGCACGCCGTCGATGATGCGCCGAACCTGCCGCGCGCCAAGTTGTGCCGTCGCGGGATAAACGGGTTCGTGTTCCTCCACTTCGTTGGCGAGCGCGTCTTCGTCGTCATCGACAATCTCAGTGCGTGGGTTGGTGAGGGCAGCTACGTCGCCGCGAACTTCGATCTTGCCGGTTAGTCGAACGACTTGGCCCGTGCAGAGCTTGTCGAGAAGATACGTCGAGTTAAACCAGCGGACCTTGCAGCGCCCGGTTCCGTCGACCACTTCCGCCTGAATCGTACGCTTGCGATAGCTTCCGCGCGTTTGCATACGCTGAAGTGTTCCCACTACCGTCGCCACTGCGCCTTCGTCGAGCGAATCGATGGGCACAGAACACGGCCTGACGTCGTATCGGTACGGGAACAGCTCGATGAGATCGCCCACGGTGCGGACGCCGAGCTTGGCGAAGTGCTTTGCGCGCGCCGGTCCCACACCCTTGACGAACTGGATGTCGGTGTCGAGGGTTACGCTGGCGATGGGTCCGCTCCTGCGGAGAGCGAAGCTCCCGCGAGGACTTACGCTCGCCGTTGCGTCAATGGAGCTACGGGATAAGGAGGCGCTGTCCGACCCGGATTTTGTTGGGATCGCTGATGTCCGCACGGTTCGCCTGGTAGATGTCCTTCCAACGTCGATGGTCGCCATTGTAGTACATGCGCGCGATGGCGTAGAGCGTGTCCTTTTTTGAAACCGTGTGGTACTGTGAACCCGACATGGCCGCCAGCGGTTCGATCATAGTCACCGGGGCCGCGTAGGTCTCGACGGGCGTTGCCGGTTGATAGACCGGATACGTGTCGGTCATCGTCGCCGCCGCTATCGAATCGAGTGCGGGATCGTACAAGTCGGTTACGGGGTTCTTCTTCTTGCCGAAATGCGAGCACCCGGACAGAGTCGAGACGATAACAGCCGATACTAAGATGGTAAGTGCTGTGCGCTGCATGGGATGACCTCCTTGTCATGGATGAAATTAGGTAACCTCATACGCCGATTCGCATCATATGCCGACTGGACTCGTTGTCAACTGAAAAGTTGTAGGGGCCCATGACACTTTCGGCGGAACCCGTGGGGAGGGCGAGCCTCCTGGCGATCCGTAACGTTCACGTGTCATGACGGTTGTGGCTCGGCTGGAGCCTCGCCCTCCCGCTAGGCACGAATCGCCAATTCCAGACGATTCTGTCACGCACCCGGCCTGCACTGCCGTTTTCCGAAATGCTCGCGCCCAACCACAAGAAAACCGCGACAAGACGTTACGGGCTCGTACCGAGCGCTGTTGCAGTCTTGCGTCCAGATACCAAGCCAGGGACAATCGACCCGAACTTATTGCGGAGATATCACCGATGAGCGTCGGGCCTTCGTCCCCGGACGAATCCAACGATAAGCCCTTTCGTCAAGCCCGAGATACACCCGAAGAGAGCGAGTGCAGCCCACGTGGTGCGCTAGACGAGACGGAAACAGCCAAGCCACCCGCCGCGCACTTTCCCACGCACGTCACCATCGAGGGTTACCAGATCATCCGCGAGCTGCATCGCGGCGGACAAGGCATTGTTTACGAGGCCGTCCAGAAATCCACCCGGCGTAAGGTCGCCATTAAGGTTCTCCTGGAAGGACGCTTCGCGTCGTCGGCAGCCCGACGCCGTTTTCAACGCGAAATCACACTCGCAGCCGGACTCAAGCATCCCAACATCATCGCCATCTTCGATTCGGGCGAGACACCCGACGGCTATCAGTACTGTGTGATGGACTACGTCCGCGGACGATCGATCCGTGATTACGTTCGCGAGAACAAACTTCCACTGGAAGACACCCTCAAGCTGTTTTCCTCGGTTTGTGATGCCGCCCACTTTGCCAACCAAAGGGGCGTGATCCATCGCGACCTGAAACCGTCGAACATCCTCGTGGATACCGACGGCGTTCCGCGCGTGTTGGACTTCGGCCTAGCCAAACAACTTGCCGGCGGAGAACAGACGCTGGTGTCGATGACCGGGCAGGTGATGGGGACACTGCAATACATGTCGCCCGAACAAACGCGCGGCAACCCGGACGAGATCGACGCCCGCAGCGACGTCTATTCGCTTGGCGTGGTTCTCTACGAACTGCTCACGGGTACGCACCCTTATCCCGTGAAGGGGGACATGCTCGAGATCGTCAGGCACATCACCGAGACAGCGCCGGAACTGCCGAGCAAGGTATGGACGGCTGACTCCGGTGTGTCCCGGCGAAAGTCGGGCCGATTCCGAATCGGACAGTGCCCCATCGACAACGAACTGCAAACGATCTTATTTAAGTCGCTCGCAAAAAACCGTGAGAGACGCTACCAAAGCGCGGAAGCGCTCCGGCAGGACGTATCGAACTATCTGCAAGGAAAACCTATAGAGGCTAAGCGCGACAGCTCGTTGTACGTTCTCAAGAAATCGCTCCGCCGCCATCGGACCCCAATCGCCGTGGCCATCGGGTTTGTTATTGTCGCCGCTGTGGCGCTTAATGTGGGTTCGAGGACGAGCACCCCCGCTACACCGGCGTTCGCCCCGGTGGGCCGGATCACGTCGCTGGCCGTCCTGCCGTTTGAGAACTTGAGTGCCGACCCGGAGCAGGAGTATTTCAGTGACGGCATGACCGAGGAGATGATTGCCAAGCTCGGCCGCATGCAGCCGGAGACCTTGAGAGTGATCGCGCGCACGTCAGCCATGCGATACAAGAACACGAACAAACCGTTGGCTCAGATCGCACGTGAACTCGGCGTGCAATACATTCTTGAAGGAAGCGTACGACGTGCCAACGACCGCGTACGCATCACAACGGCCCTGATTCAGGTGAGCGACCAGACTCAGCTCTGGGGCGACACCTACGATCGCGATCTGATCGACGTTTTCACCATCCAAAGTGACGTGGCCGGTCGCGTGGCCGAGGCTCTAGCGGTCAAACTGCTTCCAGCGAAGAAACGGGCACTGGATCGCGAGCCGACCACCAGCTCGGTCGCCCATGATGCATACCTGAAGGGGTTGTACCACTGGAACAAACGCACCGAATCGTCACTCAAGCGATCGGTTCAGTTTTTCGAGACCGCCGTCGAATCCGACCCCGACTTCGCTTTGGCGCACGCAGGTCTGGCACTGACCTATGTCGTCCTCGCGGGCCACGAGTATCTTGCCCCTGCGGTTGCGATGACACGGGTCAAGGAGGAGGCCGAAAAGGCGATCGCACTCGACCCGACGCTGGGTGAGGCCCACCTGGCGCTCGCGCTCTACAGAAGTCACGAGTGGAACCATCGCGCCGCCGATGGCGAGTTTCGCGAGGCCATCCGGCTCAACCCCGCCCACCCGACGACGCACCAGTGGTATGCCGAATTCCTTGTGGGACAAGGCCGCGTCGAGGAAGCGCTCGCACAGATCAAGCAAGCGCAACATCTCGATCCCGCCTCGCGGATCATTAACGCCGTCGTAGGGATGATCCACTAC
>JADFRO010000109.1 GCA_022561255.1 Planctomycetota bacterium
CCTGATCATGCGAAATTACAAGGGCTTCCTCGGCGGCGAGGGGCCGATCAAGGGCTCGCGGTCTTAGACGGATGGGTTTGGGCCGAAGCGAGGCTCCCTGGATCGTCGCGTTGGGCAACAGGGAAGGCGACTCGTGTCGCGAGCGGCGGAATCGGAAAGTGTGACTCGCGCGGCGCAGAACCGCGGGATCATCCTGAAGAGTCGTCGCGAGATCGAGTTAATGCGAAACGCGGGCCGCGTGGTCCACGGGGTGCTTAGCCGGATGCGCGAGTTGGCCGGTCCCGGTGTGACGACGATCGAGTTGAACGCCGTCGCGGAAGAATTGATCGCGGAAGCCGGCGGCGTAGCGCTGTTTAAGGGTGTTGAAAATCCGCAGGCACGGTTTCCGTTTCCTGCGGCGTTGTGTACGAGCGTGAATGAGGAGTTGGTCCACGGCATCCCGAGCGATCGGGTTCTGCGGGAAGGTGACGTTGTCAGTATCGACTGCGGCGTGCGGTTGAAGGGATACTGCGGCGACTCGGCGACGACGATCGCCATCGGGACGGTCTCTAAGCGCGTCGGGCGGTTGCTCGATGTGACCAACGGAGCGCTTGATCTTGCGATCTCGCTGGTCCGCCCCGGGCGGATGTGGAGCGAGGTGGCCAAGGAGATGCAGGCGTTCGTCGAGCGCGAAGGAATGGCCGTCGTTCGTGATTTTGTTGGCCACGGAATCGGCCGGGAAATGCACGAGGAGCCGAAGGTTCCCAACTATTGGGACCGGGCACAGCGGCGGCTGGACTTCGAGTTGGTGCCCAACATGGTGCTCGCGGTGGAACCGATGGTGAATCTCGGGACTCACGACGTGAGTTACTCGGGCGAGGGCCGTTGGGCGGTTGTTACCGGCGATGGTCAGTGCGCGGCGCACTTTGAGCACACCGTGGCCGTCACGAGCAACGGCGTGGATGTGCTGACGGATGGAAACTAGACGGGTCGAACCGCTCGGGCGGAGCGGCGACTCGGAGCTTTAGAGGTAGGTGGTTATGAAAGTTAGATCGAGTGTTAGGCGCATCTGCGAGAACTGTGAAATCGTGAAGCGCAAGGGTGTGGTGCGTGTGATCTGCACCAACCCGCGTCATAAGCAGCGCCAAAAATAAGGAGAGCGATTCGTGCCACGTATTGCCGGTGTCGACATTCCACCCGCCAAGCGAATTGAGTTTTCGCTTCGCTACATTCACGGTATCGGCCCCAACATCGCCCTGGACGTTCTCAAAGAGGCGCAGATTGAGGTTGGGGTCAAGGCGAAAGATCTTACCGAAGCGGAGGTCGCTCGCATCGGTAGCGTGATCGAGCGGACGTGTCAGGTAGAGGGTCAGCTTCGGCGCATGGTACAGTCGAACATTGCACGCTTGAAAGACATCCGATGTTATCGCGGTATGAGGCACCGTGCGCATCTTCCGGTTCGGGGACAGCACACGCGGACCAACGCACGAACGCGGAAGGGCCCCAAGAAAACCGTGGCGGGCAAGAAGGGTGTGAAGGAGTTAGCGCGTGGCTAAGCGAGCTGGAAAACGGACCGTTCGTCGCAATGTCGCGCGTGGAATCGCGCATATCAAGGCGACGTTTAACAACACGCTGGTTACGATCACGGACACGAACGGCGACGTCCTCGCCCGTGGGTCGGCCGGTACGGTGGGTTTCAAGGGGACGCGAAAGAGTACGCCCTTCGCTGCGCAGCGCGCAGTCGAGCAAGCGGCGCATGCAGCGCGGCGCTTCGGTCTCCGTGAGGTTGAAGTTCGTGTGAAAGGTCCGGGAAGCGGGCGCGACGCAGCCGTTGCGGCGCTTCAAAGCTCCGGACTTCGGATTCATTCTATCGAGGACGTCACGCCGCTGCCGCACAACGGATGTCGTCCGTCGAAGCGCCGGCGTGTCTAGGGGAGCTTGGACCTGCCGCGGATGGGAAGGGTATTGGCGTTTTGTTCGTCGTACGGGTTTTTGTTGTTGAGACGAGGCTGATTTAGTCGGGAATAAGAATGGGACGTTACATCGGACCGGTTTGTCGCCTTTGCCGTCGTGAAGGCCTGAAATTGATGCTTAAGGGCGCGCGCTGCGAGACCGCAAAATGCGCCATGGAGCGCCAGTGGCGTAGCATGCCGCCCGGTATGCACGCGTGGCGTCGCCGAAAGTCCGGGGACTACGCGGTTCGTCTGCGCGAGAAGCAAAAGGTGAAGCGGTACTACGGCGTGTTTGATCGCCAGTTCATGGAGTACTTCCACAAGGCGGAGCGTAGTAAGACCAACACGGGCGATGCGCTTTTGTCACTCTTGGAGCGTCGGTTGGACAACGTGGTGTGGAAATTGGGTTTCGCTCCGTCGACCAAGGCGTCGCGTGTCACGGTCGCCCATGGACACATTTACGTCAACGGTCGTCGGCTCAACCGGCCGGGTTATCAGGTGAACCAGGGTGACCGGATTACGGTGAAGCCGTCGGAACGAAGTCAAAAGTTTATCCGCGCCGCACTTGGCGATGGTGGTCCCACGGTGCAGCCTTGGCTGCAACTGGATGCACAGCGGCTTGAGGGTTCGGTGACGGCACTTCCCACGCGTGAGGATGTGCAGATACCGGTCGAGGAGCAGCTGATCATTGAAATGTGCAGTCGCTAGGGTAACGAGCCTGTGCGGTTTTTCTTCTGCCGGGACGTTACGTTGTCGTGTCCCGGGCAACAACATTGGAGGTTCATCCGATGCGTATGAGATGGCGAGGGTTGGAGTTGCCGTGCCGGGTCGTTCGCGACGACGCGGTCAGCACCGACTCGTACGGGCGGTTCACGATCGAACCGTTCGAGCAGGGGTTTGGGACAACGATTGGAAACTCGCTGCGCCGTGTCCTGCTTTCCAGCCTCGAGGGTGCTGCGGTCACCAACGTCAAGATCGACGGCGTGACGCACGAGTTTCGTAGTATCGAGGGTATACTCGAGGACGTCACGGACATCCTGCTGAACATCAAAGGTATCGTTCTGGGCATGATCGGCGCCGACGAAAAGACGATGACGATCCATCGCGACAAGGCGGGCGAAGTTCGAGCGGGCGACATCGTGACGGATCCTGCGGTGACGATCGCCAACCCGGATCACCTCATTGCGACGCTGACGGCCGACGTACCGTTTGATCTTGAAATGACGGTGCGGACCGGCCGGGGTTATGCGACGCTCAGCGAGAATCGTGGCATCGAGCAGGAACTCGGCGTGATTCCGGTCGACTCGACATTCTCACCGGTGATTCGCGTTCGTTACCGAACGGAAGACATGCGTGTGGGCCAGCGTACGAATTACGATCGGTTGATTCTTGAAGTTTGGACGAAAGGTACGATCCTGCCCGAGGATGCCATGGTGGAAGCCGGGATGATCCTGCGTAAGCATCTCAACCCGTTCGTGATGTATCATGAATTGGGCAGCGATGTGGTTAGCGAGGCGCGGCCTGTGCCGCAGGCCGTTTCTCCGGAGGACACCGCCCAAAGGGAGCTGCTCAATAGCCCGCTTTCGGCGTTGAACCTTTCCGCACGGGCGAGCAACTGTCTAGACGCCGCACGCGTGGCGACCGTTGGCGAGCTTGTCTCCAAGACGGAGGGTGATCTGCTACGGTTTCGCAGCTTCGGCAAAACTTCGCTCCATGAGGTTCAGCGGAAGCTGTCGGACCTTGGACTTTCCCTTGGGATGAGGCAGGGTGAGGACGTATCCAGTGCAGACCTGGACGTAGGGTCCGTGGAGATGATCAGCACGGATCCCCTCGAGCCGCAGCCGGAAACGGAGCCGGAAACGGAGCCGGAAACGGGCGGTACGCCTTCGACGAGTCCCGAAGCGGGGACGATGGAAGTTTTTACGATGGGGGACTGAACGCCACTGCCGTGGTGGTTGGTTGTTGCTAGAGCGCCCCGGGCGCATACAGAGCCATGAGACATCGCTTACATCACAGAAAACTCAATCGGACGTCGGAGCATCGAAAGGCGCTGCGTCGAAACATGGCCCAAAGCCTGTTTGAGCATGGGCAGATCCGAACGACTTTGCCCAAGGCGAAGGATCTTCGTCCGTTCGTCGAACGACTCGTGACGCTGGCCGTTCGCGTGCGACGTCTTCGTGAAGACGGCGACCAAACGGGTTCTCTTTCGGCACGGCGTACGATCCATAAGTTGATGCATGATCGTTCGCTCGTACCGGCTGAGCATCGTGAGGCTTACGACGGCATGTCCGATGCCGCCCGTTCCAAGACGATGCGCATGGTCAGTGGGCGGCGCTATCGCACCGGTGAACCCAAAGGGCGGCTCGCGTTCACCGGCGAGACTGTCACGCATCGTTTGATCGAGACTGTCGCAGCTCGATACACGGACCGGCCGGGTGGATACACACGGGTCATTCGCATGGCAGAGCGTCGGGTCGGCGATCATGCGGAGCTTGCCACGTTGCAACTGGTCGGCGATGAGGAGGCTCCGGGAGCACTCACCAAGCCCAGGAAATCCAGTCGGCGTCGTCGGTCGGATGGCCGATACGCTTTTGCGATTCGATTGGCCAAACAGCGCCGAAAGGACACCGATCAACCCAAGGACGACGCCAAGGCGCAGGATGTCGCCGATGAAGCCGTCGAACAGGACGATCGCGGCGCTGAAGCAACCGAGTAGCTATTTGGTCACGACACGCGCGCGGTCTCGTGCGAACAGGTTCTTCACGGCAGTCACCGGCGTCTGAGCCGTTCAGCTTCTGAAGCCGGATCCAAGCCGGTTTCCAATGCGGAGGCCGACCCTCATGTCCCGCGATCCAGATTGTGTTTTCTGCAAAGTCGTTGCCGTGGAACTTCCGGCTTCCGTCGTTTACGAGGACGAGGGCGTGGTTGCGTTTCTCGACATTGCGCCGCTCGCGGAGGGTCACATTCTGGTTGTTTCACGTGAGCATCATACGCGATTCAGCGAGTTTCCACCGCAGGAATGCGCGAAGTTGGCATCTGTCTTACCCGCGTTGGGCCGGGCACTTATGGACGTGACGGGGGCCGAGGGCTTCAACCTTTTGGTCAATGAGGGCGTTGTCGCCGGTCAAGCGGTTGATCATCTGCATTTCCATTTGATTCCGCGCAAGGAGGGCGACTTACTCGGCTATCGGTGGAACGCCGGCAAGTACAAAGACGGTCGCGCGACCGAACTCGCAGCAGCCTACCAAGCTGCGTTAGTCAAACATCAGTAACGCCACGCGGCCTCGCTCCGTTCTTTTCGGCGCCGGGCGATCTACTGAAGGCGAGCGAGCAGAGCCTCTATTTTCTGTAATACGATCGGCGCTCCCTCGTCATAGTTGGACAGAACCGCGACCGTAAAGCCCGTGTCGAGGTGCATGCTCAGGCTCGCGCTGATTCCCGGGAACCCGCCGTTGTGACCAACGATTCTCGCCCCTGGCGCGCCGCGTAGTCCGAAACCATATCCGTAGTCGGGCGAGTTGGGTTTGACCGACCAGAGAAGGTCCGCAGTCTTTTTGTTGACGAGCTTGCCGGATCGCATTGCCTGGTCAAAGCGAAACAGATCCTCGACGGTCGAAAAGCCGCCTCCAGCCGGTCCGCCGCTGACGACGTGTTTGAAGATGTTGTTGGTCCAGTAGCTGTTGCCTACCGGCGTGGTTTCCTTCGAGTAGCCGATCGCCAGATTGGGAATCGGTTGATCCATCGCATAGGCATCCGTATTGATCATCGCCACCGGGACGTATACGTTCTTGCGTACGTAATCAAAATAGCTGCCCCCCGTCACACTCTCGACGATTGCCCCGAGCAGTAGGAACCCGGTGTTGCTGTACGCCCATTGCGTTCCGGGATCGAAGGAAAGCGTCTCGCCGTTGACAAGCGGTTTGTAGTCGTTGATCGTTCTGAATCTTGTTCGCGACGCTTCCATAAACGCGGGGCTGAAATAGCTTCCCAGGCCCGACGTGTGGGTCAACAAATGCTCGACCGTGATCTTCTCGGTGATCTCCCTTGGTAGCCAATCGGTACTGAGAAACGTGCTGATCGGATCGCTGAAGGAGAGTTTGCCACGCTCGACGAGCTGCGCGATGGCGACAGCGGTGAACATCTTGTTCATGGAGCCGAGGTTGAATTTAGTATCGATGCGGTTGGGTACGTCAAAGCGGCGACTCGCGACGCCATACGCTCCTTGGAATAGAACCTTCCCGTTCTTGGCGAGCAGGACACTCCCGGAGAACGCCTCGGCGGCGGTGACGCGATCCAGAAACGCCCGCAACTCCGCTACGAGCGTCGTTTCGTTGATTCTTCCCTCGGGCGTGAGGTCACTCGGCGGTCGCGCGGGAGCAAACTGTACGCCGCGAATCGCGTGTGGCGCGGTGGCGTCGACCTCTACCACGATTGCGTTCCACCCGTCCGTTAGTTCATTCCTGATGATGAGGACGGCCTCGGTGTCGGGACGCGGCGTGTCATAATGGCGAAAGCCGTAGCGTTTGAACCCGTGGCTGGTCTGGTACACGGACGCGAACGTCGCGACATGTTCATCCATCGGGAGCGCGTCGCGAAAGGACGGCGCGAAGTTGTTCGTCACGTACGCCCGGGTACGCTGCGGGTCATTGGCGTTGATGACGTCCAATACCTCCAAGGCTCTGCGGGCTGCTGCGGTATCCGGCGTCTGGCGAGAATCCTTGTAGGGGCCGGCCGTTCGCTGGGCGACGGCGAGGGGTGAGAACGTCACGGCAAGCATAGTCGCTGCAAAGACCGTTCGTGAGTGATGCTTCATGAGAGTCTCCGTGATTTATCGAAACAACCAACTCGATATCGTGTGGGCGGTAAAGGCCGCACATCCACGTTCTTGCTACCAGACGTCCGGCGGGCGCGGGTTCCGTCAAGGAATTTCCGCTACTTCGGGGGTCGGGTGAAAGTCGGAGCGGTCGGGGAATCCTACTCTCCGAGGATTTGCAGAAGGATTCGTCGCGAACGCGGGCGGGTGTCGAAGTCGATCAGAACGATTTGTTGCCACGTTCCGAGCTGAAGCTCCCGGTCGACGAAGGGAATCACGACGCTTGGTCCCAAGAGCGAAGCGCGAATGTGCGAGTGGCCGTTGTCGTCGTGCCAAGTTTCTTCGTGTAGATATCGCCCATCCTCAGGTGCGATTCCCTCGAAGGCGACCTTGAGGTCGCGGTTGACCAAGCCGGGCTCGAATTCCGTCGTCGTCAAGCCGGCGGTGGATCCGACGACGAACACCGTCGCGATTCCGCACGCGATTTCAGCGGTCTTGAGACGCTCCGCCACGAGATCGGTGAGGTTCAACACCTCGTTGTTTCCCCGCGTCTCTATTTCGAACGTGTGAGTTTCCACGGCCATAGCGTCCAGTCTAATTCGCCGGCGTTGGTGTACAAGTCACGTCGGAGCGGAACGGCGTAAGCATCCTTTGGGTTGTCGTCTAGGCGTGGCCGGTGCTCTTTGAGAGGGCATCCGAGGCGCCGCGTCTTTCACAATGTACGGTGAGGACGTAGGATAGCTGCACCGTGTCAACGCTAGACTATCGCACAGCGGGTGAGTCCCATGGCCGGGCCCTGATCGCACTGATCGAAGGGCTCCCCGCCGGTATCACCGTCGATCTCGACCTGATCGACGCGGAGTTGACACGCCGGCAGGGCGGGTATGGCCGGGGCGGGCGGATGAAGATTGAGCGGGATCGGGCGATCGTGCTCTCCGGCGTCCGGAGAGGTGTGACCATCGGGTCACCGGTCGCGATCGAATTGGCGAACAAAGACTGGCGGATCGACGACGCTCCGGCCGTGACGCGCCCGCGACCGGGACACGCCGATCTGGCGGGGAGCCTCAAAAATCTTACGACGGACTGCCGGGAGACGTTGGAACGGGCGTCGGCTCGTGAGACGGCGGCTCGTGTAAGCGCGGGTGCGCTCACGCGTTGCCTGCTTAGAGAGTTCGGAATCGAGGTGGTCGGCTACGTCGTGCGAATCGGTGAGACGGCGTATGACCCCGCGTCGTTGGGGACGCTCGCTGAGATCCGTGCGGCTCGGGACGCGAATGAGGCCTACTGTCCCGACGCGAACGCGGCCGACAAGATGATTGCGGAGATCAAGCAGGCGAAGATCGACAAGGATACGCTGGGCGGGATGGTCGAGGTTCAGGTGCAGGGCCATCCGCCGGGACTCGGCACTTGCGTTCGCTGGCAGGACAAGCTGGACGGGCGGATCATGCAGGCCGTCGGTTCGGTTCAGGCGATCAAAGGCGTCGAAATCGGTTTGGGATTTGGTGTTGCCGCTCGGCCGGGGAGCAGGGTCCATGACGAAATCGATTACGACCCGGCGTTGCGTGAGTCAGTCAGCCTCGGGTTTACAAGGCGTTCAAACAACGCCGGCGGCATCGAGGGCGGGATGACCAACGGGCAGCCGGTGGTTGTGCGTGCAGCGATGAAACCGATCAGCACGCTTCTTCGCGGCATGGATAGCGTGGATCTTGAGACGAAGGAATCGCAGCGCTCGGATTACGAACGTAGCGATGTGTGCTCCGTGCCGGCTGCCAGTGTCGTCGTGGAGAATGTGGTTGCGTTCGAGATTGCACGGGTGTTTCTGGAGAAATTCGGCGGCGATACGCTGCGCGAAGTTCGAGCTGCGTATGACAGTTACATGACGGCGGCGCGTGGGCTTGGCGCGGCCGAGTGATACGGTTTCGATGGGTGCGGTAGGTGTTAAGTTGTTAAGCAGATCCAGGTTGGTTGGGTCTTGCGGGCGGTGGTGGCGGAATTGGCAGACGCGCTGGGTTTAGGACCCAGTCCCGAAAGGGGTGGAGGTTCGAGTCCTCTCCGCCGCATGGTTCTTGTAGATGTGCCGACTAGCAA
>JADFRO010000110.1 GCA_022561255.1 Planctomycetota bacterium
GGTCGCCGGGCGGCGGTGGTGCCGGTGACACGGAGATCGACGTTGGCTGAGAAGATGCGCGTTCACATTCTCGCGAAAGAATTGAACGTCCCCAGCAAATCCATTATCGAAAAATGTAAGGCCGAGGGTATCGACTCGGTTAAGAACCACATGTCTACCCTCAGCGCTGGATTGCACGCCACAGTTCGTGAGTGGTTCAGTGAAGACCAGCAGTCGACCGCCCTCGAGACGGCTCAGAAGGTCGACCTAAAGAAGGTACGCATCAAGCGCGCACCGAGGAAGAAGGTGGCGTCGAGTGAGTCTGCAGCGGCGACGGGGGGGACACCGGCGGTAGCGGGAAGTGCGACCGCAACGCTGGACGAGGCGCCCGTTGAATCTGTCGCGCAAGCGGAATCCGGCGAAGCGGTGGTCGTGGCTCAAGAGCCGCCGGCTTCCGTCACCGTGGACTCCCCGGCGGAGGCAGACACCACCGTTGCCGTTACGGAGGCGCCAGGTGTTGATAAGGCCGGCGATGTAAAGGCGCCGTCCGACGCATCCGCCCGCCTCCCCTCGGTGGTTGAGCCGGACGCGAAGTCGCCGGACAAACCGGCGGTTGAGACCAAGCCTTCCGGGCCGGCGGGTCCGCAAAACATTCCTGCGGCAGCGAAGCTCCAGGGTCCGCGTGTGGTTCGATACGAGGCACCAGACTACGACGTCCGCCCGGTTCGCCGTTCCTCGCCGCGTCCTCGAACTCCAGAGCAGACGCCGCGCCCTGGCGCGCCCCTTCCGCCGCCGGTGCCGCTGGATCCCGGTCGCGAGGCTGAACGCGCCAAAAAGAAGGGGCGCTCGGGCACCCGGCGTTCCGGGACCGCCGCGAGCGAAGCGGGTGAGAAGCTCGCCGAGTGGCGCGATCGAGACTTGGCGGAGCGCAAGGAGCGTTTGGCGGGTGCGACCGGGCGCCGTATTCATCGCCGCCGGGCGGTGCATGGGGGTGGACCGGGCCAGCAAGTGGCGAGTGGTCCAAAGACCAGTGCTACCGTACACGAACCGGTTCGCATGAAGGAGTTTTGCTCTGAGACGGGCCTGAACTTTATGCAGTTGTTCAAGGTTTTGCGAGATGAGCACAACGTGCTCGGTAACGTCAGCATGACGCTGCCGACTGAAACCGCGCAACTCCTCGCGTTGCACTTCGGCATTGAACTCGAAGTGATTCCGGCACGGACGCTTCTTGACGAGGTTGCTGATGAGTACAAGGCGCGGGAACGCAAGGCCCTTCAGCCGCGCCCGCCGGTCGTGACTCTTCTGGGACACGTTGACCACGGCAAGACGAGTCTGATGGATTCGATTCGCAAGACCCAGGTGACTGCGAGCGAAGATGGCGGAATCACGCAGCACATAAGTTCCTACCATCTCGAAACCGCTCACGGTGCGGTGACGTTCCTCGACACACCGGGGCACGAGGCGTTTACGGCGATGCGTGCGCGTGGGGCTCAGATGACGGACGTCGTTGTCCTGGTGATCGCAGCCGACGACGGAATCATGCCCCAGACGGTCGAGGCGATTCGCCACGCACAGGCGGCTGAGGTGCCGGTTGTCGTTGCCTTGAACAAGATCGATCTCGGCGATCAGAACAAAGTGAAAATCTTCGGACAGCTCACTGAGCACGGCCTGACCCCCAGCGGCGATTGGGGCGGGGACGTGGACGTCCTCGAAACGTCCGCCATCAACGGGACGGGCGTGGTCGAGCTCGTGGAACATCTTGCGGATCTAAGTAGCCTGCTGGAGCTCAAAGCGGACCCGACGCTCCCCGCACGGGGGACCGTCGTTGAGGCGGAAACAAAACCCGGCGTCGGAGCCGTCGCCCGGATTCTTGTGCAGGAGGGCACGCTGCGCGTCGGCGACTTCGTTGTCTGTGGAAACGCTTTCGGCAAGGTACGTGCGATCTTGAGCGATCGCGGTGCGAAGCTGGCGGAAGCGGGTCCGTGCATCCCGGCCGAAATTTGGGGGCTCGACGAGGTGCCCAGCGCGGGCGATAGCTTTTATGCCGTCGGAAGCTTGCAGCGCGCTAAGCAAGTCGCGACGGAAACCAAGAATCTGCGCGTCGAGCGCAATCGTCTGAAATCGCGGCGCGTCAATACGCTTGAGGAGATGTTTAGCCGACGCACGTCGGACGATATTCCCGAGTTGAACGTGATCCTCAAGGCCGACGTCGATGGCAGCTTGGCCGCGTTGCGTCAACTCCTGGGGGACATTCCGTCCGACGAAGTCCGATTGGGCATCCGCCACGCGGGGGTGGGTGCGGTCAACGACAGCGACGTTCTGCTCGCGGCGACTTCCAAAGCGATCATCGTCGCGTTTCGTGTTGAATCGATGCCCGGAGCCAAGCGCCTGGCGGAGCAGCATGGCGTTGACGTTCGACCCTACCGCGTGATTTACGAGGCCAGCGATGACATCCGAAAGGCGCTCTCCGGGTTGCTTACACCGGAGGAACGGATCGAGGCGAAAGCCGTTGCCGAAGTGCGTCAGATTTTCCGAATCGGGAAGCTGGGTCTCGTCGCCGGTTCGTATGTTGCGTCGGGAACCCTAGATCGGTCTCACTTTGCAAAGGTTGTCCGCGACGACGTGGTCGTCCGCGATCGCTGCAAGTTTTCATCGCTGCGGCATCTTAAGGACGACGTTCGTACGGTTCGTGCTGGGATGGAATGCGGAATTCGCCTCGAAGGATTTGACGACATTCACGAGGGTGATCGAATCGAAACGTATGAAGTGCTGCAAATCGCTCGGACCCTCTGACGGAGGGGTCGGGGCCGGACGTAGCCGGTCGGTTCGGTTCTCCAACTCGTGCGTTAGCGGCACATTTCGGCGACGACACAGACGCTCGCCGCGTCGTGCCGGGTGGAGTCAAGCTCGATCGAGCGATGGACTCGGGTCGAGACGGGTCAGTTCGAGTTCGACAGGATCATGATCGAGTTCAAAGCGGAATGCGGTCACACGGTTCGAGCCAAGGATGAGGACGCCGGCGGCGTTGTTCGCTGTTCTTACTGCGGACGTACCGCAACCGTTCCCGACACCGACAGCAGCGATTTGAGCTTCCTGTTCAAAGAGGTCGATCAGGGCGGTGGCGATGCGGGGTCGAGGAGACGCAAGAAAGGCAGAGGGTTATTCGGCGGGCGGAAGCGCCTATCGGGAGAGTTCAATCCCTTCGCCGTGGTGTTTCGACTTTGCTACATAGCGGTGCTGATCATTGTCGTCGTTGTCGTTCTTCGAAAAGTCGTGATCCCTCTGTTTGATTCAGAGAGTCGAAGCAAGATGTTCGCAGGTAGGCCTGGCGAGTCCGCCAGGGATACCCGTGATTCGGCGGATTTGGGCAGGCGAGGGAGTCAGCGCAGGCCTGGCCTGATCGGCGTGGCCAATCAGGACGGACTGTTTGTCGGTTCGACGCCGCCGGGCGCCGCAGTGTTTTGTATCGAGGAGTCGAAGGCCCCCGTCACCGGGCGAATCGATGGGCTGTCGACCTGTACGCGTTTCAAGGCGAACACGAGAACCGTGCGCGTCACGGACGGAACCTATGTCGTTGAGGTCGTGTTTGCGTGGAACGATCCGAGTCTTAGCGATTCGCGATTGAGCAACTACCGAGACTATATTGCGTTCCGCAAGGAAGTGGAGCGTGCGTCGCCCACCGACCGCCGCCGCCTGGTCAATGAGTTTTTTGTTCCCGACGAGGCGGCTGAGGTATTTATCGATCAGACCGTCGAGCAGTATTACATCGTTAGGCAATACCGAGGTGTTACGGTTCGCCAGGGTCGATCGTCCGGCGTGCGGGCTTTGTTTCTGCCGCGGCTTCCAACTGCCGGGGGGGAATCCTTCGCGATCGAGCCGCTGGTTACGGGATACATCCCGACCAAGAAGTCCTACATCTTCAACGCGGAGTACGTTCGAAGGGAGCTCGCGGATTATTACGGCGTCGCAATGGCGGATCAGGCGTTCGTTGTGGAGGCCCTGCAGCGCATTGGGTTGATTCCCTACGTGACGCCCGATCGCAAGGTCCGGTTGTTTAAGATCGGGATCCACGACGGCGTCTTCGCCGCGCCCGTGCTCCGCGCAGCCGGGCAATGAGAGTCGGCGTGCTGACCATCGAACTGGCGATCCTTGAAGCACGGACGCTTAAGGACAAACGGAGGGTGATCAAAGGTTTCAAGGACCGACTTCGGAATCGGTTCAATGTTTCGGTGGCGGAGGTGGGCTTCGGTGATGCTCCGAAGCGATGTCGATTGGGTGTGGTCATGGTGTCGAAGGAAACCAGGCCGCTCCACTCGCAGCTCGACAAGATCGTGGACTTGGTTCGGCGGACGGGCGGGTTGACCCTCATCGACTACCAGCGTGAGGTTTTCTGATTCGGGCTCGTGGCTTGCCGGATCACGTTGAAGGGAAAGGGGTGCCTGTGGCGCCGTTTCGTAAAGAGAAAGTGGCGAGTGTCGTTCGAGACACCATCAGCGATGCCATTGCGCGAAAGCTCAGTGATCCGCGCATCGCGCCGTTTACGACGGTGACTCGTGTTGAGATTACGGGTGATTTGGCGGTGGCTACGGTTTATATAACCGTGCAAGGCGAGCCTGCTGACGAGCGCCGCACGATTCGGGCCATGCGTCATGCCTCCGGGTTCTTGCAGCGTTTCGTCGCGCAAGCCCTGACGATGCGCCAGTGTCCGGAGCTTCGGTTTCAGCTAGATGAGTCAGCCAAGATTGTGCGAGAAACGTTGCAGTTGCTTGCTGAGAATCGCATGGAACGGTCGGCGGCGGCGGACGATCCTCTCATGGAAGATGAGAAGCATCTGAACGAAGATGATCGGGACTCGGACGAATGAAAGACGGAACGCGTTACGCAGCTAACTTCAAGAGGGCATACAACAAGCTTCGACAAGCCGCGCGGGTGCCCCGAATACCGGAACCGGTTGATCCGATTCGCGGACTGGCAACGGCTGTGCTCGGCGTTGAGTGTGGAGACAAAGTCGCATCGCGAGCCATCGATCGTGCTTTCGATTCGATGCTCGATTGGAATGAGCTTCGCGTATCCAGCGTCGACGAAGTTGAAAAAGCAATGGGTACGACCATCCCGCAGGTTCGTGCGCGGTGCGAACAGTTGCTCAGTGCCCTCGCGGCGATCTTCCAGCGCGAGGACCGAATGTCGCTGGAACGTCTCCGCGGGTTGGGTCGGCGTGAGGCGAAGCACTACTTGGAATCGCTCGATGGAGTCGACGATTACGCGGTCGCGTCCGTGATGTTGTGGAGTCTCGGAGCCCATGCGATCCCCGTAAACGACCCGCTTCTGGAAGCGCTTCGTGATGCCGAACTGGTTCATCCCGCAGCCAACCGTGGCGAGGTGCAGGCGTTCCTCGAGCGACACGTCCCCGCTGCCAAGGCGAAGGAGACTTGTCTAATCTTGCAATCTCTATGCCGCCCGAAGCGTGCCGGGGCCAAGGTGTCGAAGACGTCCAAGGCCTCTGGCAGCACTAAGAGGAAGCGCGTGGCGAAATAGCTCCCGGGCTGCGGCGGATTTTTCTTGCCCGGGCTTTGGGACAACGCAAAGCGCTCCCGATAGAATGTAGCACCATGACGCTGCTCTCTGCTCGACACACAACGGCGTGTTTCGGACGCGTACGTCGCTTTCCGCTAGGCCGCCGGAAACCGTTGAATCGGGCGGCGAGTGCCCTGTCGGTGGGGTTTGGTTTCGCCCTCCTGACGGGTTGTGTCGCCGGCCCCTCCCCTTCGCCTGAAACCTTTCGCGGACGCAGGATTTCTCTGCCGTCCGGTGTCGACGCGTCGCGGGCGTTGCTTACGCTCGAGCAGATAGAGCCGGCTATCCCGAGGCCCGTCCGTCCCGCCTCTCTGGGACCACTGTCGGAGCGATCGGAAAAGCAGATCGTCAAGGCCGCCGCGCTCGTCCGCGAGCGGCGCTTCACGGAAGCTGCGATCGAGCTCGAACGTGCCCTCCGTTACAACCCCAATCATCCCGACATCCATTACGTGCTTGCGATGTTGCACTGGGAGGCGGGCAACATAGAGCGTGCTCGGACGCATGCCGCTAAAACGTTGGAGGGGAATCCTGACTGCGCCGCCGCCCATTACGTCAACGCTCGATGCTCTGGCATCGCGAGTGACACAACGCATGCGATGACGTCGTTTCGTACGGCGCTCATGTGTTCGGATTTCGGTGGCGATTCGGCGATGGCGGCGCTTTGTCACTATCGACTGGCGGAGCTACTCGCAGCGGGTGAGTACTACGCAGCCTCGCTTTCGCAATACGAGGCGTTTGAGAAGACCGCGCAAACGGCGAGCGGTGATGCCCGGGTCTCGGCGGCCCAGGATGAGCTTAGAACGCTGTTAACTTCGGGTCGCGGGTCGGCGGCTGAGGACAAGTCCGTCGTTCTTGAGAAGTTGGGTATGTACGGTGAGGCTGCGTCTGCCTTTGAGGAGGTTGTCAGGGCTGCCCCCGATGACGCAACTCGGGCGCTACGCTACGCGCGTTTGCTCCTTCGTGCGGACCGGCTTGACGAAGCGCTCGAGGTGACGCGGGCGATCGAGTCAGAATCCAATGAGCCGATCATCGCGCTATTGTTCGATATTCACGATCGCATGGGTCATCCCGAACGCGTGATTCCTGATCTGCGTTCGCGGTTCGCCGAGCAGCCCGATTCACCGCGGCTTCTCCTCAATCTCGTGGATGCGTTGCTCAAGGTCGAGCGCCTTCCCGACGCCCGTTGGGAGTTGGAATCCTTCCTCGAGCGTCACGAAGACGCTACCTCCGTGCGCGTTCGTCTTTTCGAGGTGCTTACCGTCCAGGAGGCATGGGTCGATCTGCTAGGCCTCGTAGCCCGAAGCACGTCGCAAAAGCGCGACCGTTTCGGTGATCTGGACCCGATCATTGAGCGCATAGCGTCGGACGAGAGTGCTGTCAAAACCGTCTTGGGCGCGGACGTCCTGGTGACGGACGATCCGATCTTGAACTATTTGCTCGGTGCGATCGCGGCGTCCGCGGGACAGACCGAGCAGGCCAAGACACTGTTCGTTCGCAGCCTCGAAGGTGACGCGAGCCTGACTCCGGCGCGCGTCGCGCTCGGGCAATTGTATTTCGGAGAGTATCGTTACGACGAGGCGAGGAAAGTCGTTGAGTCTCGCCCCGAAAGCGCCACGAACAGCGCGGCGCTTGAACGGGTTCTCGCGTTCGCCTCGCATCGCCTCGGCGATACCGCCGGCGCAGTACGCCACTATCGAGCCGCTGTACAACTCGATCGAAACGACGTGGAGTCGATGTTTCGTCTCGCAATTTTACATTACCAGAAGAAGGATGTGCGAAGCGCCCAGCGGCAACTTCGCGTGTTGCTCGAGCACGACCCAGATCACGAAGCGGCGCGAGAATCATTGGCGCAAACCTATCTGAACGACGGCAAGCTCGACGTTGCCAAAGAGGAGTACGAAGAGTTGCGACGGCGCACTTCCAAGGCGACGACCAAGGCACGCTGTACGATTCTGCTGGACCAGAAGCTTCGTAACGATCCAGTCGCTGCCCGACAACTTCTCATGGCCGCGATGGAGGAGGGCGAGCCGGACGCAGCCACGTGGGTCGCGATCGCTCAGACGTACGACAGGACGGAGCACAAAGCATCCCGAAAGGCGTATCGCAAAGCCATCGTGCTCGAACCTGAAAAGGAGGAGGCTGTACTGGGGGCGATCGATAGCGATCGTGCGCTCTTGAGTTTTGAGAGCGCGATCGTGCGTCTCAAGGGTTACCTGCGGCGTTGGCCCAACGATCAAGCGTGGCGTCTTGTGCTGATATCGCTGCACTCGATCGTGAACGACTTCGACGCCGCGCTGGCTGAGCTTCGACCGCAGGTCCGGCGTGACGACCTTCCCGATGCGGAGTTGACTGCATATCGAACCGCGTTGGTGGACGTCTTGAACCACGCCGGACGTTTTGACGACGCCATCGATAAGCTCAAGACTTGGGCTGACGAGGAGGTGGACGGATCCGACTGGTCCCGGCGTCTGGGACGGGCCTATTTGCAGCGTAAGAAACCTGTGCTCGCGGCCCGGACTTTTGAGAAGGTGTTGCAGGCGAATCCACGAAAGCATTCCGCGCGACGGAATCTCGTGTTCGCGCTGCGTCGTGCCGAGCGTTTCGATGAGGCGAGTCAGCACGTGCTGGATTGGCTCAGTGATGATCCTGAGCATGACAACACCGTCCGGATGCTTGCCGATGTTCTGTTTGACTCCGATCGTTTCGACGATGCGGTTGAGCTGGTGCACAACCGCTTGCTGCGTACCAACCGCCGGGAATGGTTTCAACGGTTCCTTCTGATTCATCTGCGTCAGGCGAAGCGCTACGGTGAGAGCATCGAGCTGGCGCAGGGGCTTCTGGACGCAGTCTTGGCCATCCGGCGGATGGCGCCGCAGCTCCCCGGGCGTGCGTGGCAGGATGGTTTGACCGACGAAGAGCTGATGATGCAGCCGAACTTGCCGTTTTCCATGGGGCGGTTGCATCGCCGGAGCGAGGCCTTGCGGTTACGTCTTGCGTTGGACCTTGTGGCCGACAAGCAGTACCGAACCGCGGAGCGCCGAGTTGGGGAATGGCTCGACGGGCCAAGTTCGCCCCAATCCCGAGCGACTTACCTGCTGAGGCTCGCCGCCGCACAACGCGCCCAAGGACACGAGGAGCAGGCCGCCGAGAATATGGAGCGGGCGCTCGTCTTGCGTCCCGGTGACGTCTCGCTGAGTAACGATCTGTCCTATACGTGGATCGATCGTGGCATCCGTCTGGACGATGCCGAGCCTCTCATCCGCTACGCC
>JADFRO010000111.1 GCA_022561255.1 Planctomycetota bacterium
GGCCTCACTCCGCAAAACACCATCGGCGATACGCAGTCGTCCAACATGAGGACTTCGGGTACGCGACGAACGCCCAGAGTACGACAGGCCTTAACGACCATGCGACGGACGGTCCTCGGCGCTGAGGTCGCTCTACGCAGGCGCCGACGGAAATCAACGATACGCAGCGCACACCACAGGAGTATCGCGACCGTACCACCGATCCAGATGTTTGTGGGTAGCGGAGGTACCCGCGTTATCGCATTCCGAACGCCGACAAAGGCGTCGAGCCATTCGCGCGAGCCACGCATAACCTTTTCCACCACGATCGCCCAGAAACTTGGTTCGGCAGACTTGCTTGGGTTGGATTCCATTACCACCGCGGCGAGCGTCGGCTCGTTGCCGGCGGCGAGGCGCGACCGAATCGGCGGCGGCGGCTCTTTCGCCAAGCGTTTGGCTCCGACGGCAACACGCTCGGGATGCCACTCGTACGCGGCTGGGCAAAATGGCCCGACCGTTGTGGCCTTACGCTCGACGATGGGATCCGCTGGGCAATAATTAGGAAGCAGCCCGTCAGCGCCACCAACCTGGGCGAGCATCTCCGGTACGTGTGACGCCGCGCGGGCCGCTAACCGTGGTGAAGGGGGTGTTACCGTGGCTGGGAAACGTCTATAGGTTCGGTTGACGCGGGAGCGCACGGCGCCTTTCGTATGCCGGCGCTCGGCTCGAACGTACGAACCAGCCGATGACCGGGGCCTGGAGCCGTTTCTATAGAGGTCGTTCGACTTTTTTTCTCCCCTCCTTACCAAGGGGTCGGGGGAGGTTGCTGACGAATGCGGCAGACCCGCCTGTAGTCCCCCCCTGGTAAGGGGGGACGAAGGAGACAGCGATGCCGTCGGAGTCGATACACCGGGCAACAACGGAGGCAAGACCAACCAAAGGAGGACCATCAGCCACATCGTATGGCGCGTTGCCGGCCGGCAGCGAAGCAGGTGCGTTGCGGCGGCGGCCATCAACACCAGCGGCAGCGCTGCCAAGCTGTTGTGCCACAGCAAGTTCGTCGCCTGCGATGCCCAGTCCATCATCCCTCTCCACTGCGCGGGACAGCCACTTACTCACCGGGGTCCAGGTCGCCGACAAGTTCTTGGAGTTGTTCAATCTCTTCAGGTGTTAACCGTTCGTTGCGTACAAGTTGCAGGACGAGGGGGCCGGCGGCCCCGTCGTACAACTGGGCCATCAGCGTCTTGAGCCGTGATCGCGTCACGCGGTCGCGCGAGACCCGAGCCCGGAAGACGTGAGCTACGTCGGACTTGTCGCTCACGACGAAGCGTTTTTGCTCCAGGCGAATCATTAGTGTCTGTACGGTCGTGTAGGCAACCTTCTTACCCCGCTCGTGGAGATGGTTGAGCACCTCGCGAACTGTCGTGGGGCCCAAGTGCCACAGAGCTTTTAGTACTTCGAGCTCTGCACCGGCGAGTTCTTGCAAACGATCGGCCATAGCGAATGTCCATGTCGGCCCGTGGTTGCGTTGAGCGGCTTGGTCCGTCGGAGGAAACGTCCTCCTACAACCGTCGGAGGTATCCTACTACGATTGTCGGAGGTCGTCAACGCTTTTCTCCATGATTTGCGATGATTTACAATTCCCGACAACCCTTCACCTGTCACACCGCAGCCACAGGCGCTACACGACGAGCCGGGGAACAGCACACGGGGAGCCGGGTAAGACGATTCATGGAGAATCAAGGAGTGGACCCGCCGGCAGGAGACGCGGAATTCGCGGAGGGACGCCGGGGCGCGGGATGCCAAGACATTGACTAGGCGCTAGAGTGCGCCGCGACAGTTAGGTTCGGTCGCCGAACGCGACGTTAAGGAAGAAATCGCCGGCAGGAATCGAAAACGCAATCCGTAGCCAGAGAGATAGTTCACAAATCAGCCCGAGCGGCGAGTCTCCGAGCACAATGCGCGGAACAGAGATGGAATCGAACCTACCCTTCAGATCCTTCCTTGCATTTCCGACGACCATGTTGGCCAGCTCGCCCACGGCCTCGGACGCATCGGCGATCGTCACACTCGTCCCCATAAACGATGCCCCAATCGACATCGCAACCTTCGTTGAGAAACTAAGAACGACAGCGCCGTCTTGCGTGGCTCCCCGCATATCGACGACGGCGTACACAGAGTCGTTACCGGTCCTTATACAGGCGACGGCTTGTGGATGGTGCACGAGAATACGGGTACTCGCCATCATCGAGAAGACCCTTTTCGTGGCCTCGACAAACGGATTGATACAGCGGACATCCATTCCTACACCACCCCAAGAATCGACACGCGCCGTGTACGGACCCAGCGAGCGCGCAGGAAGAGCGCCCACTTCCGAACCACCCCAACGGTACGATATCGTTGGGGAACCGGCTCGTTGACGCTCTTTCGGTCGTTTTCCCGGACCTACGAGGAAACAACAATCGGACGGCAGCGCCCGGGTTTACTCGACGGCCAAAGCTTCTTCGAGTTGCTTGATTAACGTTTCGTCCGACGGAAGAACCCTCGGGCCGAACTTCGCGAGTACTTTGCCGTCGCGTCCGATAAGATACTTTTGAAAATTCCACGGAATCTCACCGGCGATGGCCTTGTCGGCGTGGTGCGTCAGAAACTTATAGAGCGAACACTGATCGTCGCCCTTGACGGAAATCTTGGCGAACAGATCGAACGTGATCTTCTTCTTGCTACAGAACTGAGCGATCTCGCTGTTGGACCCGGGCTCCTGGTTGCCGAAATTGTTGGCTGGGAACGCGAGAACGTGAAAGCCCTTGTCCTTATACTTCTTGAAGATTGACTCCAGACCGGAGTACGTGGGGTTGCTCAGTCCTCACTTGCTCGCGACGTTGATGACCAGGAAGACGTCGCCTCGATACTTCGAGAGCGCAACCTCCTTCCCCTGAATGTCCTTGACGATGAAGTCGTAAATGGATCGCGCCGGAGACTTTCCGGCCTGCTGTACGTCCGCAAACGCAACGCCGGCGGCGGCCATTGCGCCCAAGACTACCAGTGTTTTGATCATCGCAACTACTCCTCTTCGACAAGTGCAACGTAGCGGTCGGCCCGAACCGACGACGGTTCATGGTCGCGTGTCGCCCGAGGTGTGTCAACGTGTGATGTTTCGCCCTCGTTACGGTCGCGTCGACGGCGACGGAAGAATGGGGAGCTTGTCGAACTCCGTTTCCGTCTTGGTGAGCTCCAGCTCTTCAAACAAGATAGCTGGAGCGATGATGGTCGAGGCGACGGACCCGGACGTGTTGTAGGCCTTTCGCTCCCGTCCGGCGGCCAAAATGCGCTTCAACGCACGTCGCTCGACAGGAAGAAACTGTAGCCCGCGTACGAGCTCCTCACGCCCATCGTCCACGAAGACTTTGTAGGCGTAGACGGGCGGGCCGAGCGAACCGGAGCGCCCCGGCTTGAGCGTCGTTATGCGGAGGGCGAACGGCAACCCTTCATCGCGGGCGGCCTGAATCAACTCTTCTTTGAGCTCGCTTTGAGATAGCGCGTTGTCGTCCGAAACGTAGAGGCAACCGGCCGTCGCGCGGGCGTCACCGAATCCGTTGTTGCGCCCGTGGCCCGTGGAACGCTTCACCTTCTTGGTGGGCGCCCGGGCGGACACGAGGTTCTTAAGAATGCCCTTTTCGACGATGCTGACCCGATGGGCTTTGACGGCTTCGTCATCATACTTGTACGCACCGGCGAGAACCGTGCCTTCGAACTGTTTGGGACCGGGGTCATCGAATATCTGAAATGAACGCGGAAGGATTCGCAAGCCCAACTTTTTTTCTAGGCTATCATCGCCCCAGCGTCCTGCGCCAAGCGGCACAGGCCTGGCACAAAGAGCGTCCGCGAGCAACGCGTCAAAGACACTTCCGGCGGCGATCGCCTCGAACAGTATCGGACCGGTGTACTGCTCGGGCACTTCCGCTTCGCTGAGCGCGACCAACGAAGTACACATTTCGTCGATGTCGGTCTGCATCTTCTCGATCGTCGGAAGTTGATCGGGCGTTTCCGCCAGATAGGTGCGCGAGTCCGACAAGGGCATGCCGTCGGGTGCCTGAATCCGCGCTTTGATCTCCAACCACAACCCGGTGTCTGAGCTGCGAAGACGTGTGCCTTCGGAGTTCACGATCCAATCCGTCACGGTTCCGGCCATAAACGAGACGGAAGAGTTTTGAATCTTGCCGTATCGCTCGAAGCGCTTCGAGAGTTGAACGATCCGGTGCTCCCACTCGGCCGGCGACAGGTCGAGCTTTGCGGGCGGACCGGATTTCTGTACGGAAGGTGCCGCCGAGAAATCATCGGGGCGATCTACCACCGTTTTGGACTTGAGATACGCCTCTTTCCGCGTGAGCGTCTCGACGGCACCCTTGTAATCCTGGTCGAGCAGCAGCCAGATCGCGTGGCGAAGGGCGACGTAGTCGTCGTCCAGGGGTAGCGTACCCACTTGGCCGAACGATCGCAGAACGTTCGTGTTATCCATCGTGTACGATCCCACGCGGGTTCTGATGTTGATGAAACGGTTGTGGCGCTCCTCCGATCGCAGGAGCCCACCGTACGCAGCGCGCACGGAGAAGGTCGATCGGTCCTGTGTGGCGAGTTGAATGAAATAGGGTTTCGGCAGGTCGTCGAGTGACAGCTTCTCCATCGACCGCTGCATCTCGTCGACCATCGCTCGCATAACCACATCGTCGCCTGCGATCCCGTCGGCCTTGGCAAAGGATGTCGGAGTCCCGACGAGGACGAACACGGATATCGTGCAGGTCGCTACGGCTCTCTGAGTAAGCATCATCAACGACTCCATAGATCCACAAACTCAATGATCGGTTGATGACGGGGACGAGCCGTCGTACGGCGGCGGAAGAATGGGCGGTCTGCTTTGGTCCCTTCTTCGCTTTTCGATCTCGATCGTCGAAAGGAGGATGCTCGGGGAGACCGCCGAGACAGGCACCCATCCGGACTCGGCCCCGCATGATCCATTGAACACGCCAATGTCATCACCGGTGTAGATAATCTTTTCAAACGAAGTAAGTGGCGTGCCCACGATGTCCGCCCCGCGGATGAGCTCGTCCGGTCGGCCATCCGCAAAGATTCGGTAGACGACGATCGGAAGCACCTTAAACGACTGCGGACCGCGGCGACTGGTCGTCGTGAAACCACCGGAAATATCTTCGAACAACAGGCCGTAAGGCTTGTTCTGTCGCTTGCACTCTTCGACCAACAGCTCTCGAAGCTTTTTGAAAGGCACCTGCTTGGTCGATTCGACAATCAGATTGGACTGGCGTGAGACGACACTGTTTCCAGACTGGCGACGTCCGTGCCCGTTGGACCGGGGAACGTTTTCCACGGGCGTGCGAGACATCAGGAACGTCTTCAACACGCCGCGATCGACGAGTATCACGCGCCGAGCGATCACGCCTTCGTCGTCGTAACGGTAGTAACCTCGCAGATCCACATTCGCGAGACGGCGCAGCGTTGGATCGCTGATGACGCTGATGAATTCGGGGAGCACGAGTTGGTTGAGCTTCTTGGTGAAGGTCTGCCCTTCGGTAACGTCCTTTTGACGATGGCCCTCAATCCGATGCCCAAAGATTTCGTGGAAAAAGACACCGCTCGCTCGGTTTAGCAGGATGGCAGGACCGATGTAGGGCTCGGCCAGGGGCGCCTCACGCAGGGCGAGAACCTGGCGCAGCACTTCGCGAAAGGCAGCCTCGATCTCAGCGTCGCCGGGCAAGCCGTCTGCGGTCGCCGAGTTGAAATCGAAGAACTGGTTAAGATCCATGCCGTCCTCGGCTTTCGTGCCGGCGGTGATGGTAATCCGAAAGCGCGTCTCGGCGGTTTGCAGGCGGGCGCCGTCGCTGTTGACGATGTAGCGCGTGGCCGCCAGGGTTCCAAGCGTCAAAGAGGAATTGTAGATCAGTGGAAACTCGCGCGCGAGGGCGGAAATTTTGCGCAACCGATTCGCCCACGCCGCCCGATCTAACTTCATCGTAGCGGGTGGCGCGTAATCGACGTGAGGCGGCTCGCGACTGAAGTCGTCCGACTTGTCTTCCTCCTCAACCTTGACTTTTAGATCCGTTTGTACCTGTGTGAGTCGCTTGACGGCCTTTCGGAACATGCGATCCGTGTGAAACCAGATGGCATGCCGAATGGAGGCGGGGCTGTCGCCCAGGGCGATGGTAATGTTGCCGCTACCGGACGCTTGCGACGGACCGCTACCTCTTATTTGATGTGTATTGTCCAGCTTGAAGTCGCCGACACGAAGATCGATGTTGAGGTTACGTCCACGCGTCTCGCGATCTTGCGTCAGCGCGCCCAGCGTCGCCGATACAACAGCGGTCCGTTCGTCGTAGACGGTGTAACTGATGAAGTACGGTTTCGCCCCCTCCTCCGAGACGAGATGCTCCATCGAATACTCAAGCTCATCCGCCAAGTAGGTCATCAGAGGCTCGGGACTGCCGCTCGCGGGCGCATGCTGCGCGAGGGCGGACGGAGCCAGTACGCAAAGCGTTATGAGCCGCATTGCGATGGTGACGGGGCGATCCATGCGCACTCCCTTACCTAAATTCTTCTCCACCAATAGGCCACGCGCCGGATCCGGTCGTGGGCGTCCCAGCGGTTTCACCATGTTATCGTACGATCGGCGTGTTGTGTAAAGAGCAGTAGGCCGCACGACTCGAACCGGCGGGATTGCAAGCCTTTGCTTAAGCGGGGAAGTGAGGCCGGGATTGACAAACCGAGCCGCGACTGTGAGGGAGCGATCGTCGTCCCGGAGACGTGACCGCTTCCTCACGGGAGGGCGAGGCTCCCGCCGAGCTACAACCGTCACGACGTGCGGACACCGCGGCTCGCGCCAGGAGGCTCGCCCTCCCACGTGCTCCGCATGAAGTGTCACGGACCCACCTCGAGCCACAGTCGGAAATGGCGGCTTTGCTTAGGAGCGTGTGCCGCGGAAGGCGGATACGAGTCCGTCGATGGGATGACGCGAAGCAGCCAAGACGACGATCGCATCGTCCGACCACGCAGCGACGTTCACGCCGGAGGCAAGCGTTCTACTCTGGACGGCTCCGAGTGCGAGCTCGGACGTATCGGCGCCGAGCGGTCCAGCGTTTTCTCGCAAGGCCACGGCAAGCAGCACCGGCTCTCCGCAGCAGTTGAGACGTACTTCGAGGTAGGGCGTGTCGTCAACCGTCGTACGCCGGTGGACGCTAACCAATTCGACGACGTGGTGGCGAAGAATTTCGGGGAGTAGCTGCATCTGCAGACCGACGCCGAGCGTTAACCGGGCGAGCGCCGCGAGCTCAACGGATGCGTCGGAAACGCGGCGGAACGGCGTCGAGTCCGGAGTTGCGTCTGTCAGAGCGGTCGCGATCCAATGGTCCCGGCGGGCGGCGTCATCGGTTGCCGCAGGCCAAGCGATCCACATCACAAAAGCCAGGCACGCGGCGAGGCCCAGCACGCTAAGTTGAAAAGGGCGGAATACTCGAGGCTTACGCATTGCGGTTCGCAGAACTTCGTCCCAGTCGAGGCCCGGCGTCTGACGGAGACGGTCCGCCAGCAGGCCATCCACGTGACCCTCCCGCTCGAATCGTTCGGCGCAGGTTGCGCACTGGCGCAGGTGTTCGCTGATCTCAAACGTCTTGGTGTTGCCCAACTCGGAGTCGAGGTACGGGCTCATCCAGCGTCGCGTATCGCGGCAGTTCATGACGTGACCCCCTTAACCAGGCCGTTTTCAATGGCGAGTTCAGCCAGTTGCTCACGCAACTTAATCCGGGCCCGGTGTACGTGTGACATTACCGTGCCGACGGGTATCTCCATCATCTCGGCAATTTCCTTGTAGCTAAATCCTTCCAACAGTCGCAGAAGCAAACACTGCCTCGCGTCGGGAGCGAGCGTATCCAGGGCGGCGACGAGTCGGTCGTCGAGCGCCTCCATCACACGCTCGGGGTTTTCGAGTATCGACTGCCACGCATCCTCCCGTTGGAGCGAGCTATCCTCCAGCTCGAATCGGTCCACATCAACGGTCGCTCGCGCTCGACGGTGCTGCTTGTTAAAACGGTACACCGCATTGATCGTGATCCTGTACATCCACGCCCGGAAGTTCGTCCCTCGTTGAAACCGCCCGAACTCGCGCCATGCGATCGTCGTGGCGTGTTGGGCTATGTCAGCCGCGTCTTCCGCGTTCCATGCGTTGCGGTAGATATAGCGCGTCAGTCCCTCCTTGATCGGTTCGAGGAGGTCGACGAACTCAGCGGCGTCTTGGGCCGCACCATTTCCCTTCCCACGTCGCATCACATTTCCTATATTCCCGCGTAAGCGAGGCCTATTGCATTCCTCAGCGACGAACTTCGTCGACGTGCATTTTCCCTCCGGATGGGGCATCGGGCGACATTATCGGTGCCCACGCCTGATCGGCCAACCGCCGGCCGGCACAACAGGCCCTTCGAACCGGTAATCAGAATGCCGGCTGCAATGAATCCCCGTCGGCGCGGAATAAACTCGCGGACAGGGCTGACATGGAGGGTTCGCAGGATTCGCCCGTACGAAGCCCGCAGGAGTAGACAGCGCGATGCTGGCCAACAGCACAAAACCAACTTCACCGAGCGACTCATGCCGTGAACAAGCGGCGCGGCATCAGAGGCGTAGGCTTCTGCTCGAAGTCACAGCCTTGCTGGCGGCCGCTCTCACGTACGTCGCGTACGAGCGCATCGGCACCGTGGCGAACGCGAGCACGATTGAACTGACGCCCGA
>JADFRO010000112.1 GCA_022561255.1 Planctomycetota bacterium
GTGGTTTCCGCGCCGGCGAGCCCCGCGGATGCTCGCATGGAGGAACTGATCGCCGAGGATCGCACGGCTGTTGGAATGGCGCTGGACGTGGTGGCCATGTCTCAGGCGAAGTTTGCGAAGCAATGTATCGAGGCCGGTGCCGACGGGATATTTCTCAGCGTGCGCGACGACCACGTGGACACCCCCGCCAACGGAGCCTCCACGTACGACGAGATGGTGCGCCTGGGCGACGGGCAGATTCTGACGGCTGCGAGCGGCGGCAGGTTCAACATGCTGCACGTCTGTGGCGTACCCCGGAATTTCGACGCGTTCGCCGACTATCCCGTGCATGCGATCAACTGGGCGGATCGAACAGCCGGTCCGGCGATTCGCGACGTCGTCGCAAAGATTGATCCCGTGGTTTGCGGTGGGGTGGACAACCTGACCACCCTCGCAACGGGTTCGCCGAAAGACGTTGAGGGTGAGGTGCGCGATGCGTTGGAGCAATCCGGTGAACGTCCGACGATCATCTCGGCGGGTTGTACATACGATCCCGATGTGGTACCACCCGCCAACCTCGAGGCGATGGTTCGCGCGACGCGGACGCCTGGGGACCAAGCGTAAGTCCTAGGGGCCTAGGAAGAGAGTTTATGGAACGCACACTGATCATCTTGAAACCCGATACGGTACAACGCCGCTTGACCGGTCGGATTCTTCAGCGTTTTGAGGACAAGGGCCTGTCGCTGGCGGCGATGAAGCTCATGAAGATTTCGCGGGAGCTGGCCGAACGCCACTACGCTCCGCACAAAGGCAAGCCTTTTTATCCCGGTCTGATCGACTACGTAACGTCGGGGCCCGTCGTCGTCGTCGTTCTGCAGGGCAACCGGTGCATCGACACCGCGCGAACACTCATGGGCAAGACATTCGGCTACGAGGCGAGCCCGGGAACGATCCGCGGCGACTTCGGCGCCAGTCGCTCGTTCAATCTGGTCCACGGCAGCGACTCGCCCGAGTCCGCTGCCACCGAGATCGCGCTCTATTTCACGGAAGACGAACTGCTCACCTACGCCCACGCCGGAAGCGATTGGGTTTACCCCAAGGATGACGTGTAGAAACCGGTTGGGAAACGGTCGCGAGTGGGTCCATGCCCGCAAGAATGAACCCATACGACTTTCCGCGTCGCACCAGCAGCGACATGGCAGCTCGTGCTGCCGCCCTGCTCACCGAGATGGATACACGGCGAAGCTGCCGGTTCTTCAGCGATGAGCCCGTACCGCGCAGCGTGATCGAAAAAGTGATTGAGGTTGGCCACACTGCACCCAGCGGTGCGAACCGCAAGCCGTGGCGGTTCGTGGCCATCGACGACGCCGAAATCAAGCGCGAAATTCGCCTGGCAGCCGAGGAAGAGGAGCGACAAAGCTACGCACATCGCATGCCGCCGAGGTGGCTCGGCGCCCTGGAACCGATTGGCACCGACGCGCACAAGCCGTTTCTGGAGATCGCGCCCTGGCTGGTGGTCGTGTTCCGAATTGATTGGGAGGAGATCGACGGCGAGCGCGAACCCAACTACTACCCGGCTGAGTCGACCGGCATCGCGGCGGGTTTTTTTCTGATGGCCTGCCATCAGGTCGGCCTCGCGACGTTGACGCACACACCCAGCCCGATGAAGTTTCTTCGAGAGATTCTCGGTCGACCAGTCAACGAGAAACCCTACCTGCTGATTCCGGTCGGCTATCCATCCGCCGACTGCACCGTTCCCGATTTGCCCAAGAAACCGCTGAGCGAAGCGCTGCAGTGGAACCGAGGTTAGAGGGTTTCACGTTTGTGTGTACCGAGTCGCGAGGTGTAACCCGCGCGGTGCTGACGAAGAAGGATCGTTGACACTTCTGCGGTCTGTTCCTAACGTAGCCACGACTCACGTAGGGTGCGGTTTCCCGATTGGGTTGAGTTAACACATTTGCACTCTTGCGTAGCGGGCGACCCCCCTCAATCCCCCCTTGTAAAGGGGGGAGGCCAGGAGCGCGCCGCTGCACCAAGCCGATTTTGTTGTAGCGTCGTCCGGCGTGGGCGATCCGGTTGTCAAAGATTGTCGTCGCGCAGGCTGTTTCCTTCGCCCTGAGGTTTTGATTCCGATGTCGAAAGAGTTGCTCCAAACGCCGTTGTATGACCTCCACGTCGAGTTCGGCGCGCGCATGGTCGAGTTCGCCGGGTGGGAGATGCCCGTGCAATTCGCCGGCATCACCAAGGAGCACAACCACACACGTACGGCATGTAGTGTGTTCGACGTTTCGCACATGGGACGCCTCAGGCTGACCGGCGACGACTGCGAGGCGTTTCTGAACCGAATTTGCACGCGCAATTTGACCGATGCCGAGGTCGGCCGATCGTACTACTCGCATGTCTGTCGCGCCGACGGTGGAATCCTCGACGACGTGATCGTTTCACGTTTCGAGGAGTCCTGGGGCATCGTGTGCAACGCGTCGAATCGCGAAAAGATCACGTCGTGGATCGATGAGCATCGCAAGGGGCGCGACGTTGAGCTCGTCGATGAAACGCGGTCCACTGCCATGATCGCCTGTCAGGGGCCAAAGACGCTGGAGCTCGCTCAGGAACTAACCGGAAGCGATATGTCGTCACTAAAGCGCTATCGCTTCAGCGTTCGCGAGGTCGGCCCGATGTCAATTGTCACCTACCGTTGCGGTTACACCGGCGAGGACGGGTTTGAGGTCGTGATCCCCGCCGGTCTCGCTCCGGTTTTGGTGCCGAGGCTTTTGGGCAGCAAGGATCAGCCCCACGCCGTGATCAAACCAGCGGGATTGGGTGCCCGCGACACGCTGCGGATCGAGGCGGCGATGCCCCTCTACGGCCACGAACTGTCCGAGGAGGTCGACTCGCTGACCGCGGGGCAAAGCTGGTGCGTCGACTTGAACAAGGACTTCATCGGCGCGGACGCAATGCGAAAGCTCAACGACGGCGGGCTCTCGCGCCGCCTGGTCGGGTTGGAATTGGACGGACGGCGGATCGCTCGTCAGCACGCCGGGGTTTATCGCGCGAGCCGTACGGTGGGCAAGGTCTCCAGCGGTACGCTGAGTCCCACGCTCGGCACGAGCATCGCCATGGCCTTTGTGAACGCCGATGACGCCGCGGAGGGCACCACGATGGAGGTCGAAGTCGGCAGCAAGCGGACGGCTGCAAAGGTCGTCGGGTTACCGTTTTACAAACGAGGCGCCTCGCGGTAAACCATTACCTCCGATTACGCCGGGTTGGAGCCGGGTGACTCAAGCAGTGAATCCTGACAGAGTTGAGAGGGCCGATGACCGTACCAACTGACCGACGGTATGCAGAAACGCATGAATGGTTCCTGATCGACGGCGACGTCGTGACGATGGGCATCACCCAGTACGCTGCGGACGAGCTGACGGACATCACCTACGTCGAGCTTCCTGAGGTCGGTACGCGCCTTGGTATGGGCGACACGATCGGCGAGGTCGAATCGGTCAAAGCAACGTCGGAGGTTTTCTCGGCCATTGCGGGGTCCATCGTGGAAGTCAACGCCGCACTCATCGACCACCCCGAGATGATCAACGACGACGCCTTCGAGGATGGCTGGATCGTCAAAATCAAGGCTGACTCCAAGGATCCGCTAAGCTCACTTATTACCGCCGCGGAATACGAATCCCACATCGCCAACAACCCCTCCTGACCGCAAAAACGGTCGAGAAGCCCCCCCTTGGCTGACTGGGCGAACCAATGTCGCGCCGCGCAACCGCCGATAAAACAGCCGAATAGCGCCATCTGAGCGGGCCATTAAGGCCCCGGTGCGCGCCACGGGCTCAGTGTGGACTCGGTTTCGGCTCGAATGTTTTCATTCATTTCACGCCATGCGATCTTTCCGCTTCACGAACGGCTGATTGGCCGGGCGACGTCGCGGTACGTCCGCGAGCTGGAGCGGTCGCAGTGGGAGTCGCCGTTCGACTTGCGGCGGTTGCAAGCGGTCAAACTGAACGAGCTGCTTCGCCACGCGCGCCGCAACGTACCGTTCTACCGCGAGCGCTTAGCTGACTTGGACCTCGATGCGGCGCAGGACGATCCGACCGAACTGCTCCGCACGATCCCACTGTTGGACAAGCGTCAGATTCGCATGGCTCTGGGCGAGATGACCTGGCCGGGCGTCCCGGGCGGTCTGGTCCCGCACAACACCGGCGGGTCCACCGGCGAGCCGCTGAGGTTTTACTTTGGTCGGCGGCGGCAGGCGTACGATCAGGCCGCCCGCATCCGCACGCACCGTTGGTTCGGCGTCGACATCGGCGACCGCGAACTCTATCTTTGGGGCTCACCGATCGAGCTCGGGCGAGCGGGTCTGCTCAAGCGGCTGCGAGACGTTCTGTTCAATCAGCGCTTGTTGGACGCGTTTCGCATGTCCGAGCATCGTATGGATGCATATCTCGATGCGTGGGACCGATTTCGGCCCGTCTGTCTGTTTGGGTACCCAAGCAGCATTGCGCTGTTCTGTCGACATGCGCGGGCGCGCGGACGAAAGTTGGATTGCAGCGCGATGCGGGCGGTGTTCGTCACCGGCGAAGTCTGCTATCCACACGATCGAGAGACGATTTCGTCCTATTTTGGCGTACCCGTGGCGGATTGCTACGGCAGTCGCGAGGCCGGCTTCATCGCCCACGAATGTCCGCAAGGGCGTATGCACCTAACGGCTGAGAACGTCATCGTCGAGATCCTGCGCGACGGTCGTAGCGTACCCTCGGGCGAGACCGGTGAGATCGTCGTGACCCATCTCGACGCCTACGCCATGCCGTTCATCCGATACCGCACGGGGGACGTCGGTCGACTACTCTCGGGCAGGTGCTCGTGCGGACGAGGCCTGGCGATGATGGACGTCGTGTCGGGAAGGTCGACCGATTTTCTCTATACCCCCGACGGACAAATCAAACACGCGCTCTCGATCATCTACCCGCTGCGTGAAATGGAGGGCGTTGCGCAGTTCCGCGTCACCCAGCATGAAGACTTCAGCGTTACCGTGGACATCGTCGCGGAGGACTGTGGCATTTCGGCGGAGTCCGTCCGAGCCTGTATCCGACCCGTGCTCGGCGAGAAGATCGACGTTCGAGTGAACCGTGTGGATCGAATCGAGCAGACAGCCTCCGGAAAGTTTCGATATGTTGTCTCCCACGCAGTCCCAAGCCCGCGTAAGCGAGAGGAGTTTGCTTGTGCCGGTGCGTGAACTGCCATTCGATCGGTCCACAATCGGCGCGTCGGCCATGGAGCGCTCCATCGACGTGCCGAACGCAAGCTATGTGGTTACCACCGATTCTTGTCGCGTTGAGCAGCTCGACGAGCGCGGCGAGAAGGCCTGGGAGGGCTACGTCTCGGAGCATCCGGAGGGAACCATCTTTCACACGCTCGCGTGGCGAAATGCTGTGGCTGGAGCGTTTGGCCACGAGGCGCTCTACCTGGTCGCCATGCGCGGTGATCGCCTGGTGGGCGTTTTGCCGATCTTCTTTGTCGCCAGCAAGATCGGTGGGTGTATGCTCGTTAGCGTTCCCTATGCGGTTGGCGGTGGAATTCTCGCTGACGACGAGGAGGCGATCGCAGCGCTCGCAAGACGTACCCTTCGCCTGGCTGGCGACAGAAACTGCAACAGAATCGATTTTCGAAGCGATCGGGCGATTGTTCGCGATTGGCCCGTCGTCGCTCGCTATGCGGGCTTTAGGCGCGAGTTGCCCGCTTCGGTGGATGAAGTGCTGACGTGGCTTCCTCGCAAAGCGCGAGCAGCAGCGCGCAACGCGCAGCGCAAGTTCGGGCTGACCGTCTCGTTTGACGACGAGCACTTGGCTGAGGTGTGGCGGCTCTATTCGATCAGCATGCGAAGACTCGGTTCGCTGACCTATCCGTACGGATTCTTCCGCCGATTGATCGAACAAACGCCGGGTCGTCACTGGGTCTCACTGATTCGCCGCGAGGGTCGCGCGGTGGCGGGTTTGGTGACGTTTCTTCATCGGGACCGCGTAATGCCGTATTTCATGGGCGCCACCGACGAGGCCAAGCGGTGCAGCGCTGCGAATTTCGTTTATCTCACCGCCATGGAGCGTGGCGTGGAGGAGGGGTTCGGCACGTTTGATTTCGGGCGTTCGCGGATTGATAACGCGGGCAGCTACAACTTCAAGCGATTCAACGGCTTTACGCCCCAGCCGCTGGGTTACCAATGTTATACGCCGCCGGGTAAGCGCCCGGTGGACCTTACGCCGACGAATCCGCTGTTCGCCGTCGGGCGGCGCATTTGGCCGATGCTGCCGCTTTGGGTAACGCGCGCGGTGGGGGCGCGGTTGTCGAAACACATTCCGGGATGATCGTATGAACATTCTCTATTTGGCCCATCGAATTCCTTATCCGCCCAACAAGGGTGATAAGCTGCGGGCGTTCCGACAGCTTCAAAGACTGAGCGAGCGTCACAAGGTGTGGTGCGCGTGCTTTGTCGATGGTCCCGAGGAGTATCAATACCTCACGCCGTTGCGGGGATACTGCCAAGAGGTCGCCGCGGTGGAACTGCGTCCCGTACCCGCCAAGATTCGCGGCCTGTGGAATCTGCTACGCGGCGGAACCGTCACGGAAGCGTTCTACAGGCACCGGGAAATGTCGCAACTCGTTCAGCGCTGGTCTCGATCGGTCGGGTTCGATGCGGTTGTGGCGTTCAGTTCGAGTATGGCGCCCTACGCGCTTTCCGTGCCGACGCGACGACGGGTTTTGGATCTTTGCGACTGCGACAGCCGCAAATGGCTTGACTACGCCGAAATCTCGCGGCTACCGGCTCGTTGGCTCTATCGCGTGGAGGGTAAACGACTCGCACGAAAAGAGCGTGGCTGGCTTCAGGCGTTTGATGCAACCATCCTGATCACGCGGGCGGAGGCGGCTATGCTTTTAGGGGGAGCCGACCACAAAAAGCTGCACATTGTCGGGAATGGCGTACGCATTTCGCGCGTGCATTGCGATCGTCTCATGACGCACCCGACGATCGGGTTCGTCGGCGTGATGGACTATCGACCCAACGTGGACGCGGTCTGCTGGTTCGTTCGGGAGTGCTGGGGGGCGATCCGCGACGCGCACGGCGATGTGGAGTTTCGCATCGTAGGTCGCTCGCCGACGCGAGCTGTGCGAAAGTTGGCCAAGGTACCCGGTGTGACGGTGGTCGGAGGCGTCGACGACGTCGCGTGGGAGCTGGACCGCTTCGACGTAAGCATCGCACCGATGCGCATCGCTCGCGGTCTGCAAAACAAGGTGCTCGAAGCGATGGCTTGTGGGATACCCGTGGTGCTCACGTCCGAAGCGGCTGAGGGAATCGACGGGCGGAACGGGCGGGATTACATCGTTACCGAAAGCGTCGAGGCCATGATCCGAAACGTGAGGCGACTTTTGCGCGACGAGGAAGAGCGAAAGCGCGTAGGAGCAGCCGGGCGATCGTTCGTCGAGAAGAACCACCGTTGGGATGACGTGCTCGATAAGTTTGAGATCATCGTTACGGGGATCGTCGACCGCTCGGCGCCGGCGACGGATGTGATGACGCGCCCGCGAGCATCCTCGTATGATCCAGCCGTTCTCGGTGAACAGGACGCAGCTCTGTCACCCGGCGGTGCGTAAGTCGGTGTGCGACGCCGCAGCGGTTTCACCGAATCCACGTCTCTGCGGTTGCGACATCCGGCGATCGCCCTCACAATCGTCCGCGTAGTCAGTGCGTGTGCACTGCATTTGTTTCATGAATGAAGAGCCGGGTTGATCGGCGACTGCGAGCGTGGCGGTTGCCCCGGGCGGATGAACTTCTCGACGAATGGTCGCAACACTTCTCTATTCAATCGCCGGCGGGATGCTCGCGGTTCTGGCGACGGCACGCGTGGAGCAGATCGCGTGGCGTTTCCTGCGCTTCGCGAGCTTCTTTGCGTTCGGAGCAGCATGCGTCGTTGTCGTTTGGACGCTTCGGGCACAAGCGTCGTGGTCGATTCTCTCGTCGGATTGGCCGACGCAACTGGGCTGCCTGCTTGCCGGCGGCGCCATCGTGGTCGTGTTCATGGCCCCGATGAATGAGCGCAGGGCCGGCGTCCTCCGCGTGGTTTGCGGTATCAGCGGGTTGATCGGCGTGGCGGCTGCGTGCGGCACGGCTGTCGCGGCGTCCGCCGGCGGCCCCGACGCCTCGTACGCGACGCCCATGATCGTGATCAGTCAGGTGCTCGGAGCTGCGGTTCTCGGAGCGATCACCGTCGCGTGGCTCTTGGGTCACGCCTACCTCACAGCCACGAAGATGACGATCGCGCCGCTTCGCCATTTCAGCCGCATTTTGACCTGGGCCATCGTCGCACGGATCGCGTTCCTGCTGATCAGCGTGGGGCTGGCGTGGTGGGTCGGACGGGACGCCCAGCCGCTTTCGGCGAACCCAGCCCCGTGGAACATCGTGACGCTTCTCTACCAGTCGTGGTTGATCGTCTCGCTCCGCGTGGGTGTGGGCTTGGTCGGTGTGGGCGTGTTCGCGTTCATGGTGCGAGATTGCGTGCGACTTCGTGCGACGCAATCGGCGACGGGCATCCTTTATTTTGCCTCGGTGTTCGCGTATATCGGGGAGTTGGCGTGCCAGCAATTGATCCGAGAGTGGGGTTGGCCGATTTGAATCCCCGTGCGCGGTCGAAATGTAGTGGCGCGGCGCGCGAGGCGTGAGCATT
>JADFRO010000113.1 GCA_022561255.1 Planctomycetota bacterium
ATTTGGAAGTACGAACCAAACCTTTTATTCAATGGGCCTTCTGTTCCCAGGCGACCCGGACCCGGCCTGCTTGCTGCCTAAGCAGCTAGTGGCAGATCGTAAACTTCATCGTTTGCGATTGTTTTAGTGGCAGTTACGCTGCCAAACGAGTCGTCAACCGTGCTTCCGCATACCTCGTCGAAACCGATCAGCCCCGTGTGCTGCATTACGTCCTAGGTTGTCAAGCAGCGCCCCCGAAGTGTGCCTTCAGGGTATCGGATAGCCGGTTGGCTTTGATGAGCCGCACGCAGAGCATCCTCGACAGGTTGAGAAGCACCTTCGCTGCGACGGCAGGGTCTTCGTTGATCATCCGTCGTATCGCCCCGTCGCTGAGGCTGAGGACGCTCACGTCGTCGGTGGCCGCGTAGACGTCGACGGAGCGGGGCCGGTCGTTATTCCCACGACCACCGAGGTCTTTGTCTTTGATCGTTTTTCGGGAAACGAGCTTGAACGTTTCGCTCCGGAGTTTGCAACCGGGAGCGCGGCGGTTGCTTTCAACCACCATCTTCTTATGGGTAGTTCGGATGGTCGGTTTTATTCGCTGGTGTTTAACCACCCGAAGCTGGACAAGCCAATCAAGCGGTGGGAGGTCATGGCTTTGGGGCCGGTGACGGCGTCACCCGTCTTGTATGGCGGCGGACAGCTTCTCTTCGCTTCGCAATCCGGCCGCGTGTTCTCCTGCCGAGCAAGCGATAAGTCCTTCAACTGGTCCTATTCCACGGGCGGTCCGATCGTGGCTGACCCGGTGGTGGATTCAACCGGTGCGTACGTAGCCAGTACGGATCGAGCGCTCTACAAGCTTAACCATTACACGGGAATGGAGCTTTGGCGGGTTCGGTTTCCCCGACCTCTTAATGAGGGGCCCACGGTCATCGCCGGAACGGTTTATCAGTATTGCGACGGTCAAGGGTTGACCGCCTTGAAGGCGGACGACGGCAGTGAAATGTGGCGTCACGGTAGCGGACGCACGTTAGCCGCTCACAGTTCCGCTGGCGACGTCGTGTTCCTACCGGGCGGTCGAGTGGACGTCCTGGATCACGAAACAGGCATCGTTCGAGCGTCGATTGACGCCCCCAGTGTGTTCAAAGCGATTCGCAATCCCTTCGACGACGCGGTTTTTCTGCTCGGGCGCGATGGCCGTGTGCTGTGCATTCGCCTTGACAGCGTTCCCTACCTGAGACGTCAACAGGTGACCGCCGCGCGACGCCGGCTTAATTCACCACCGCCGGACGAATCCGCTCGTATAAAACGTCCGCGAACCCCCAAAAAGAAAAAAGACCCACTCGAGAACGATCCGCTGCGAAGCCGGCGGGACGTCAAACCGTAAGGTTTTACTGCGATATTTTCGCCGCCGAAGCGCTCGTCTTGCCAGCCACAAATCACAGACATCGATGTGGCCCCGCTGGCAGACGGCGCCGGTCGCATTAAGATAGTCGTATGGCCAAGCAGGCGATCCAACGTGCACTGATCAGCGTCTACGATAAGATCGGCATCGTTGACTTTGCGCGTGCTTTGTCGGAGGAGTTCGGGATCGAGATCATCTCGACCGGCGGAACGGCCAAGCTCCTGACAGAAAACAAGATTCCGGTGACGCTCGTCGAGGATGTGACCGGCTTCCCCGAAATGATGGATGGGCGCGTCAAGACACTGCACCCCAAGATTCACGCGGGAATCCTGGCTGATCGCGACAATCCCGAGCACCTGCGACAACTCAAGGAGCAGGGGATCGATCCGATCGACATGGTCGTCGTCAACCTTTACCCGTTCGAGGAGACGATCGCCGACCCCGACTGCACATTTGAGCAAGCCATCGAAATGATCGACATTGGCGGGCCCTGTCTGCTTCGCGCCGCGGCGAAGAATCATCGGCATGTCCTGGTGTGTAACCATACGAGTATGTACGACGCTGTCTTGGAAAAGCTGCGGTCGGGCGACTCGGGCCGCGGCGGGGCAGATGCCTTCCATGCCGGCGCTCTCAGCGCCTTCGAAGAGACAACGACTTACGACGCGGAGGTTTTCGCGTGGCTAGCGGGGCAGGGCGATTCACGTGACTCGAAGATCGAGATCCTACGCCTGGTGGACTCTCGGAAGCTACGATACGGTGAAAATCCGCATCAACAAGGCGAGGCGTTTAGCCTGTCGAAGGCTCCCCGGTTGTACGGGTTGTCTGTCGGCGGCGGCGCGATGTCTTTCAACAACTACGTCGATGCCGACGCCGCAGCCAAGCTATGCAGTGAAGTTGCAAGCGAGATCGCCGACCGCTCGGCGAAATGCGTCTTCATCAAGCACACGAATGCGTGTGGAACCGGCATGGCGGACGATCCCATCGAGGCCTATCGCAGCGCTTATCTTGGGGATCCCAACGCCGCGATGGGCGGAATTCTGGCGTGCAGCTTCAACGTGACACGTGACTTCGCCGACGCCGTGATGAATACGTACGACCGATGGGGTAAAGCCGCCGGGGCTGGAGGATTTTTCATCGAGGTGTGGGTCGCGCGTGGGTTCGACGACGAGGCCAAGAAGATCATTCGTGAGTCCAAGAAGTGGGGAGAGCGCGTCCGGTTGCTGGAGATTGGCTCATTCGACGAGGCTGCTGGTGACGGTGGAGTCGAGTACAAGACGATCAGCGGCGGTATTCTAAAGCAGACTCGTGACAACGTCGGCCTCAACGAGGATCAGTGGACGGTTGTTACCAAGCGCAGGCCGACCGATCAAGAGCTGGGTGACCTTCGCCTTGCGTGGCTGGTGTGCAAGCACACCAAGAGCAACGCGATATCCATTTGCTGTGACGGAATGCTGATCGGCAACGGGGTAGGTCAGATGTCGCGCGTCATGAGTTGCAGAATCGCCACGTGGTTGGCGAAGGAAAACGGACACGCGGAGAAGCTGTTGGGATCGGTCGCCGCGTCGGACGCCTTCTTTCCCTTCCGCGACGGTCCGGAACTCTTGATCGACGCCGGGGTGAAGGCGATCATTCAGCCGGGTGGATCAAAGCGCGACGTGGACACGATCGAACTCTGCGACGAACGCGAAATCGCCATGGTTTTCACTGGCGTGCGACATTTTAGGCACTAAGCGCCTTGGCGATCTTTAGGACGACGCCATTGGAGGATGCAGTCGGTTGAAGATTTACACCAGAAAAGGAGACGACGGTTCGACCGGATTGGTTGGCAACGTGCGCGTGTTGAAGAACGACGTTCGGGTCAGCGCGTACGGCGAGGTTGACGAGGCCAACGCCGCCATTGGCGTGGCGAGCTCAACCACGACGAATCCAGACACGGTTGCCATACTGAGGACGATACAGTCGGATCTCTTCGTTCTGGGAGCTGAGCTGGCTACACCGGACGGCGAATCGCCCCAGCATCGCATTCTTGCATCACACGTGGCGCAACTTGAACAGTGGATCGACGAAGCTTCCGTTGACGTTTCGCCGCTGAAGAACTTTGTTCTTCCCGGTGGCTGTGCGGCCGCGTCAGCCCTGCATCTCGCTCGAACGGTGTGTCGTCGCGCGGAGCGAGCGGTCATCACGTTATCGCAGGATCAAACAGTCGGTAACCACGCCGTGCCTTATCTGAACCGCCTAAGCGATCTCCTCTTCGCTCTCGCCCGTCAGGCGAACCATCGTGACGGTGTGGAGGATATTCCCTGGATCGCGCCCTAAGATTAAGTGTAGCGTGACCCATGAGCATCCGGCGAGGTAGTTTCGCGTGACAATCCAAACCGACCCGCCCCCGCGGGTAGATCACGTGCTCCGCATTCCTGAACCGAACGCGGTTCGACCGTTAAACGTCGTCACGCTCTTCGCGTTGACCGCGGTCGTCGCCGGAGGAATGCTTCTACTCAGTGCAGCCGAATCCACGACGCTCGTCGACGGCGCCGTCGAGTGGCGGGTCGAGTCGCCGCTTCGCGCCGTCGTACAGCTCCTTTGCCTTAATTATCAGCTACCAACAATATACGCGGGAGAATTCAAGAATTACGTTTTGGGGATCGGTGTCGGAGTGGTGTTGCTGGCCATTGCGATCGCCGTGATGGTTAGATCACCCGAGAGTGAGGCTGCGGCGGCGGGCGACGTGCTCCACGACGGTAAGGCTGATCCCCTGGCCGAGGTGTTCGAGCCCAAACCTGCGAAGCATCACATCGCGCCGCTTTTTGTCGCACAGGCGCTCATTGGGCTTTATCTTCTGTGGTCGTTCGCGAGCAGCCGATGGTCCTCCGCACCCGACCTCGCGATCGGCGGCAGTATTCTTCTTGCGACCCATTTTCTTTGGTCGTTCGGCCTGGGTCACGGACTCAACCGCCCCGCAGCGTGTTTGGCCTCGTGGATTCTCCTGGGACTCAGCGCGATTTCGGCTGGCGTAGCGGTTTGGTATTTCTATGGTCGCAACCCCGTCCTGTCAGCCAAGTTTCCATGCGGAAACCCAACTTTTCTGGCCGCGTGCCTACTACCTGGCATTCTCGTCGCTCTAGCGCTACTCGCCGACAATGTTGGGAGGGTGTTTGGATCGCGCCGTGGACGAGCGGTGGTTGTGTTCATCCTCGCGCTCGTCGCACTGGCGCTTTGCGGATGGGCATTCGTCTTGACGGGATCGCGCGGTCCGGCCGTCGGTCTCGCCGTCGGGATTCTTGCACTGTTTTTCTTCGCCCTACGCGGCAGGATGAAGTTCGTTCCGGTCTTGCTGGTTCTCGTGATTGCCGTCGCGGGTTGGTTCTACGTAACGACCCACACAGATGCCCCGTCGCCGACGGGTCGTAGCGCAACGCTTCGCTTTCGTCTCTACGCATGGAGTTACGCGTGGGACATGTTGCTCGAAAAGCCTATCACCGGTTTTGGGCAAGGTGGGTTCGCACTTCACGGCGACGAACGTGTCGCCGGCGACGTTCTCGCCGATCCGCTGCCCTTCATCGCCCGCGTTGCCCACGCCCACAACGAATGGTTGGAGGTTCTTGCCGACCTGGGGGTCGTCGGATTTGTCCTGATCGTTGCGGCGCTTTTCCTGACGATACGTGCGGGCATGCTTGCGCTAAACGACGGACTTTCGCGTCGGCAGCGCTGGGTACTGATCGGGCTGATGAGCTCGCTCGTCGCCCTTGTGACCGAGGAATGTTTCGGCGTCGGCTTGCGCATCACCGCGGTACCGACGATGTTCTTTACGATCATCGGACTGATCTGGGCCGTCGCCGGCTCGGGGTCTCCGAACCTCGCTCATTGGGCGTCGAAGCCAGGCACGCGAAGAATCGTCACGACTGCACTCGCGAGCGTAGTCGGGCTGGCCGTCCTCGTAACGAATCAGCAGGATTTTTCGGCCGCACGCGCCGCGTATCGTTCGATCGACGAATACGGCAAGGGCCACACGGATAGAGCGCTCGCGTCGGCACTTGCAGCCGCATACCGCCTCAGTCCACAACGCGCGCTCTCAAGTCGCTATCGTCTCTGCGACACCTACGTCACGCTTGCCGAACGGTTGCAGGACCGTGCGTTCGACCGTCTGCGCAGAGCGGATGAGTCACAGCTCGTCGACGCACGACTCAGCGCAATGGCGCAGCGAGACCTCGAGCTGGTTGACGAGCATTGTACGCTCGCCAGCAGGGAGCTAAAGGAGCTCGTGTCGCGATCGGCCGGATTCATGCATCTGGGTCATCTTGACTATCGCATCAATCTGGTGCGAGCGCAAACAGCGACGGCGCGAGGCGACGACACGGCTTCGCGAGCGCTCATGCGAAACGCTGCGACGGCGCTCGAGCGTGAATTCGATCGGCAGCCCTTCGATCCGCGCTTGGCCCTCGACTTCGTTCGGCTCACCGCCGGATCGATCGACACCCGCCGGATCATCGAAACGCTGGCCCGACCGCTTAGACACAACCGGATGGACGACGCCTACGTCCAGCTGCTGGCTTCGCTGGGCGACGATCCGTCTTTCGTCGAGGAGGCGCAACCGGTTTTCGAGAAGGCACGCGGCGTGATGGGTCGCCCGCAGCCGACCTCCGTGAAGGACGACGCGTCGATGCCGTGGGCGCCCGAGACGCTCCGTCTGGCGGCAGCCACGAGCTTCATGGGTGGAGATCACGCCGGGTCGGCTGCGGACCTGACGCTCGCAGCCGCCGTCTACGAGCGACTCGCGATCGCCGCGCCAATGGGCGCCACAGGATGCTTTGCGGAATTGGCTGACGCGCAGTTTTTCAGCAATCCCTTCGATCCGGCGGCGGCTCTCGCCAGCGCGAAACGGGCGCTGGCCCTCGCACCCGACTCCCAGGCCGGGCGTCGCATGAGCCTATCCATCGAGCAACGTGTCATCCATTTTCACCTCGCCGCCGGCGACCATGCACAAGCCCGCCGCGTGCTGCGAAAATTCGCACCAACCGAGGTCGGCGAGGCGGATCTTCAGCGTGAACTCGGTGTACGACTGCGACGCCTCTGCGAATCAGTCGTTGCCCAGCGTGGCGCAACCCTGCGTCGTGAAGGCGCCGCCGGGAAGCTTCTGGCTCAGATACGCAAATGGATCGATCAGGCGGTCGAGCTCAGCGTCAACGACGCGAAAGCGCAATATGTCGCGGCTGATCTTTCCGCGCTGGCTGGCGATGCGGACGCAACTGCGGAGTATCTTCGCCTCGCGATCCAAAACGGACTCACGCGCGACGCGACGCAGCGTTTGCTCGATGCGACGGTGGAATTGAAGCTGGCCAGTCCCGCCCTGGATGCGCTGCGGCTGCAGTTCGAGTCCGCTACTGGTGGATCGGATGCTGATGTACCTCAGCGTACCCCTCCCGCTCCGGCCGAGGGTGGCTCGTAGGCTGCGGATGTCCGGGCTCTAACGGTGGAGCGTCGCGTCACCACAAGGCTTGATCGCTTGCGTGCGGCTCATGGCTACCCTACTCTGTCGAGCGTCGGGTCATCAAAACTCATGAGAGATCGTTTTTGGGAAATGGTTGCGGTGAAGCTGCGGACGGACCGAAGTAACCCGTGGAGAGCCGGTGAACGTAGCGCACATGAGTAAGATCGCTCACAAAAAATTGTCGTGTGGCGTAGAGCTCGGCGTCACAACGCTACCGCACCGCCACGTCGTCTCGTTTCAGTTGCGCGTCCTTGCGGGTTGCTGTGACGAACCCGCCGAGATGCTCGGGCTCGCGCGTCTTCTCGAAGACACTTTGGACAAGGGTACCGAGCGACGTAACGGGCGGGAGCTGTCCGACGCGTTTGACGCTATCGGGGCGACGCGAAGTAGCGGAGCGGGCCGTGAGACGACGACGTTTACCTGCAGCGTTCTGCCTGAGCACTTCGAGACGGCGATCGCTTTGCACGCCGAACTACTTCGCGAGCCTACCTTTCCTTCGGACGCGGTGAACGTGAGCGTGGACCTCGCCAAGCAGGAGCTGGTAGCTCTGGAAGACGATGCTCAGGGTCTACTCGACAAAATGATTTCAAAGCGCATCTACGGATCGCTTTTGGGTCGTCATCCGTTGGGGGAGGTAGAGACGCTCGATCGTGTTTCGCGGCCTAACATCGTTGACCACTGGAAGGCGCATTTCCACGCCGGACGCATTCTCGCTTCCGTCGCCGGCCCCTTGGACGCCGAGCAGGTTGGCGATCTATTGACGAAGCATTTCGAGGGGTTCGGCAGCAGCGCACTGGAAGGGCGGTCGCCCTTTCCCATCGAGTTTACCGGTGGAATGTATCATCACGACAAAGAGCTCGAACAGCAGCAGATCGCCATCGCCTGGCCCGCCGTCGACGTGACCCACGACGATTTTTCGATTCAGCAGGTGGTCATTGGTATTCTCTCCGGCGGAATGAGTGGCCGCCTCTTCACCGAGGTACGCGAAAAGCGGGGGCTGGTTTATTGGGTCGGAGCGTGGAACGAAACGCCGAGGGGTTCCGGTATCATGTTCCTCGGCGCGTCGACCACTCCGCAACGATGCGACGAAACATACGAAGCGCTTCTGCGCGAGGTGGAGCGTCTTTCGGAGGATCTGACTCAAGAGGAACTCGACCGCGCCGTTACGGGGTTGGTCACGGGACGCGAAACGCGCGGCGACACCACCCGAGCCCGCTGCGCAGAGCTCGCTAACGATCTATTCTTCTTTGGCCGACCGGTTCCGGTAGAGAAGAAAGTCGCGGATTTGCAGGCTGTCACACTCGACGACATAGATCGCTACCTTTCTCAGCACCCACGTGATCGCCTGTGCACGATGACACTGGGCCCCAGACATCTCAACGCGCAACCGTCAACCTGTTACTGGGACGTTCACGTCAACGGCGGCCGCATTCCCACCGGTATGGACGCCGTCGCCTGGGCCGTGGAAGCGGAACGGCTGGGTGCGGGCGAAATCGTCCTCACCAGCATGGACGCCGACGGCACGAAAAACGGCTATGATATCGAAATCACACGAGCGGTCGCCGACGCGGTGAGGATTCCGGTCGTCGCCAGCGGCGGGGCGGGCGGTCCCGAGCACTTGTTCGAAGCGGTCACCGCCGGCGGTGCCAGCGCGGCACTGGCAGCAAGCATTTTTCATTTCGGGGAATACACGATCGAGGAAACAAAACGCTATCTTGCCGAACGCGGCGTGCCGGTCCGTCTGCAAAATTCCGTGAATATCTCAAGCAACTTCCAAAAATGATCGATCAGAAAAAGACAAGGTTTTCAC